>URHI01000031.1 GCA_900547565.1 uncultured Eubacteriales bacterium
CCGCCAGCAAGCCGCGAAGTATTATATTTTGCAGTACGTCTCCCAGGTTACTACCGTACAAAAGTGCGTATCCGGACGATTCAAAAACCGCAAAGCCCGCGCCTATTGCAGCGCCTATCAGTATACCGTTGAGTATATACTTGGAGTTATACTTCTTTATAAAGATGGCGATTGCAACCAGCTTACCGATCTCCTCCACGATACCAACGATAATAGCCCAAACAATGTTAAGCTTGCCGGTAGGAACGAAGGAAAAGATAGCCAAAGTAAATACCAATGATGATACGCCGCCTACAAAAAACATTTTTACCAGATCAAATATACTTATATTCCGCGGAATGTTGGTCTCCCAAAAAAGCACAAGCAGAGTAAACGGCATCATCATGGCGCCGATAAAGATAAGCCCCGGAATGGAAAGCAGATTTTGAAATATCCAGGTGCAGATAAGCAACAGCGCAAAGGTCGTGGCCAGCACCGCAAAAACTCTGGAATAGAGCCAGGGGCGAGTCCATTTATCGGCCATTTCCGCGGGT
This sequence comes from uncultured Eubacteriales bacterium, assembly GCA_900547565.1. GTDB lineage: Bacteria > Bacillota > Clostridia > Oscillospirales > CAG-272 > UMGS1002. The sequence goes on from URHI01000031.1 coordinate 534, forward strand.
GATGGCGTGGTTTTTGATGTTCCACTGATAAGCAGATCTTCGCTTTCCTCTGTAGAGTGCTTTTGCATCACGTTGCTCCAAAGATCCTTTAGCTTGAACTGTACATCCTTAATTACTGCCGCCTGTGATATTTTCAAATGTGGACTTTACCCTGTCGGTAAACTCTGTGGCGATGTTTTCCGACTCCTTTGGGTCGGTGCCGGTTTCTTTTGATTTTGAGTTGTGTGTCGGATTTTTAGAATCCGTGCCGCATTTGGGGCAAAAACGAGAATCCCCAATGTCCGTCCCGCAGTTTCTGCAAAACATATGTAGCCTCCGTTAAGCAGGTAGCTGTCAAATATTGCGTTGACAAAGCACCTGATTTATAACCATATTTATAATTATACCCACTGCGTGCAAGCTTGTCAAGCGATTTGTAAAACAGTTTAAGCTACAAATGTATGCGAAAAAATGATGTGGCCCCAAAGCAGTGATTGGGGACACATATATTTACATACAGATTAAATTATGTATACTTAAATTCATCTTGGAACAAGCAGAGTAAAACAACTTAAGAATCAGATATACCTTGACATGTGATGTATAACGTGATATAATGTATCTCAGACAAATAATGGAGGTATATTATGTCAATTACTGCAGACCTGCTTCGCGGTAATACTGACGCGATAATCCTTGCGCGGCTTACCGAGTCGGACAGCTACGGTTATCAGATCAACAAGTCTATACGCGAAGCAACAAACGGCCGATATGAGCTTAAGGAGGCCACACTGTATACGGCGTTCCGACGGCTCGAGGAGGCAGGCTGTATATGCTCCTATTGGGGAGACGGTGACAGCGGTGCCCGGCGGCGTTATTATTCCATAACACGGCATGGAACTGAAGTATACAACAACTATGTAAGCGATTGGAATGAAGCCTGTGATATTATAAGCAGGCTGGTTTCGGTCAAAAGTGGAGGGGACAAATGAAAAACGATATAAAGCAACTGGTTGATTCAATTTTTGAAAAAGCCCCTGATACGCGCAAGGCGCGTGAGCTGCATGAGGAAATGTACACCAATCTTTGCGACCGCTACGACGAGCTTACCCGGGGAGGTAAGAGCGATGACGAAGCTATGCGGCTTATACGTTCGGAAATCGGTGATTTTACACCCATTATAAATTCACTTGCAGAGGAAAGCGGCAATGCTCACGGCGGTGATGTGAAAGACAGTGTAAGCGATACATGCGGAGCGTCAGATGCCGCGGATACTGAACCCTATGCCAAGGACGATGAAAAATCGGATCGTGACGATAATCACAAAGGAACAGCTTCTTCGCCAGCTCCATCGCAAAGATCACGGACACAGGATACAAACCGGATTGAGAACGGTCGCAAACACATGAGTCCCGGTGCGATAGCAGCCATTGTCGTAGCTGCAGTGTTGGTATTTGTGTTGCTTGTGTCACTTGCGGTGATAGCAGGGCTTATGGCGGTCAAGACTACGGTCAACATTGCGGGATTTATCGGATATTCATACCCTGAAAGCGATAAATACACGCTTATGACCGCTGACGAGCAACAGATAACCGGAAATATTGATTCTATAGACATAGGTTGGTTCGGCGGGAATGTCACGGTAGTAGCCGCGGGCGTTGATGCGATTACAATTGTTGAGCGCAGCGAGACGGATTTTGACAACGGTCTGTGCTATCGGGTTGAAAACGGCAAACTGTATGTTCGCTTCAGCAAGCCGATACGGTTATGGGAATTTATCAGGCTCAGCCACCTGAATAAAGATGTCACAATTTATGTCCCGCGTACTATCGATGTGCTGAATGACGTTGAAATCAGCAGCATATCGGCTGACGTGAATATTGACGGCGGTAATATGCTCGGCGTGACTGACCTGGAGATCCAGAGCGTTTCCGGTAACGTAAATATTGAGCGGCTGATGCCGCTTGCCGTCAATGAAATTGAGGTTGAGACGGTCAGCGGTCAGATAATGCTGACAGCTTGTTACGGTGAAAAAATAACTCTTAAATCGGTAAGCGGGAATATTTGCTGTATGGATGAGTGCTTTTTCACATACGGAGATTTCAGCTGCGTGAGCGGTAATGTTTCGTACAGCGGAGATCTAAACAATATCGATGTTGAAATGGTTTCAGGACGTATTTTGCTTGACCTTGCAACATTCAGCAATATTGATATAGAGAGCGTTTCCGGTAATATCGATATATGCGTGGGTATTTGTGACAATATCACGCTCGAGCTGGAATCGGTGTCATCGTCAGTGAATTTCATTGGCTTTGGCGAGGTAAAACGTGACGGCAAGCGATACATAGTCGGCAACGGAAGCCGCTATATTTCGGTGAGTTCTGTCAGCTCCGGCGTTACTTTCGGACCGCGACCTGAAAATTGACTGCTGTTAATTGACAAGATAAGTCTTATGTGATATAATAATGCCAAATTTTTGATTAAGGAGATACCGCAATGCTTGCGACAATAGTTTCGGTTGATGTTCGCCCCGAGTGCATCGAGGCCTTTAAAAAGATCAGTGAGTACAACCATGATAATTCCCGCAGAGAGCAGGGAAATGTTCGGTTCGACGTGCTTCAGAGCAACGATGACCCCACAAAATTCTTCCTTTATGAAGTATATGAGGACGCCGCGGCAGCCGCGGAGCATAAGAAAACGGAGCATTATCTGCGCTGGCGTGACGAGGTTGCCGCTTATATGGCGTCACCGCGGCACGGCATACCTACCACGCCGATTGCTTTTGACTGATATCACAAAATCAAAATCACCTCGGATTTTATGGACATATATTGCATAACATGACTAAAAAACAAGCATCTGTATGGTTTATACAAATGCTTGTTTTTTTAGGACTATCGTGTCCGTCTACAAGTTCGTGAGCTCCGTTGGTGTGCTGATAGCGATGCAGCTGAAAACGCTCCGGCGGCTGAGAAAGCGAGGCAGATTGAGTGGAGCCCTACCGACAGCCAGCTGGTCCCACCCGGTACCAGCAGTGATGCTACAAGTAATATCAACCAGAATATACCTCCGCCGATCAGTCCCGAAGACAAATCACCGCCGCTTGTCAATACCGAAGTCATGCTTCCCGCAAAGCACGCAATGTACAGTGCGGCGAGCGCAGCCACATGTACCAGCTTACCCGGGTCAGGTGTTGCGTAGACTATTGCCGTGAATATCAGCAGCAGTGCAGGGGAGGACAGCAACGTAACAGCTAGCCCTAAGGCGATACTGCGCGGGAGTGATGATGGAGTTGCCGTATGCGTCCGGCGTGCGGTATGACGTTTGTCCGACATTAAAATACGCCTCCGTGAAAATGATGTTTGGTACATCATATTCAGCAAAGGCGCATTTTATGTCTGATTATTACTGAGCGTCCTCGGCATGAACGTCGATGGAACGGACGGCGCTTTTTAGAATACGTATTTTAGTGCGGTCATGGCCGGTTTCGATCATCACGGTCTCTTCCTTGATGCTAATGACCTTACCGATGATACCGCCGATAGTCGTGATTTCATCGCCGACCTGAAGCGAGTTGCGCATAGCGGCGACTTCTTTTTCCTGCTTTTTCTGCGGACGTATGCCGAAAAAGTAGAAAACCACAAACAGTACGACTATCATTCCTATAGTCATTATCCATTGACCTGCTGGATTTGTAGTGGCCTCAGTGGCCGCAAGTGCGAAATAATTGAACATATTGTTCCTCCAAAATAATATTTGCTTATGCATATATTATAACCTGTATTCACGAAAATTTCAATAGAAACGGGAAAAAAATGCGTTTGCTTTTTCATTTTATGACCAATTGCGGATAAAATCAGAATATATCGTTGCAAAAGCATCAATAATATGGTAAAATAAATAATGAATAAGTATAAAAAGGAGCTTTAGCTGATGCAAAAGGCATACCTTGAATGTGGAAAAATTATCAATACTCACGGCTGTGACGGCGGTGTCAAGCTGGAATGCTGGTGTGACAGCCCGGCTGTTCTGGCCGGACTTGAGCGAGTGTGCCTGCGTGATGAGAATGGCGTATACCGGGATTATCATGTCCGTCGGGCATCGGTAATGAAAAGCTTTGTGCTGGCATGGCTGGACGGAATTGACGACATGGATACAGCTCAGTCTCTGGTCGGCACTGTGGTATATCTTCACCGTGAAGACGTGCCCCTTGGAGAAGGCGACTGCTTTATAGCGGATCTTATCGGCCTTTCGGTGATACATGCCGATACGGGGGAGGAGTTGGGAAAGCTCGCCGATGTTATCAATGCCGGTGCGTCGGATATTTATGTAATAGATACACCGTACGGGCAGCGCATGATGCCGGCGGTGGATGAATTTGTAGTGCGTATAGATCTTGAAAGCGGGATTTATGTCAGGCCGATCGAAGGCATGTTCGGTGAGATATGAGATTTGATATTATGACATTGTTTCCCGGACTGATTGAAAGCGTATTGAGTGAGAGTATAATAGGACGCGCGCGCCGTGCCGGATTTATATCGGTGAATACTTACAATATACGCGATTACAGCCGGGACAAGCACCATCGTGTCGATGACACACCGTATGGCGGCGGCATGGGTATGCTGATGATGGCGCCACCCGTTTATGACTGCTATCAAGCCGTGCTGGCAGATAAAGACGGACAGTCACAGGTACCAACAGAGCTTCGATGCGAGGATGAAGCGCAGACCGAGGACATACTGCCGGATGAGGCTCGGGACACACAAAACGTGCGAACATCCGAACGCAGGCGTGTTATATACATGTCTCCCAAGGGACGTGTACTTACGCAAAATCGTGCCGCAGAGCTGGCTTCTGATTACGATCGGTTAATTATTCTGTGCGGCCACTATGAAGGCATTGACCAACGGGTACTTGATGAAATAGTAGACGAAGACATATCAATAGGAGATTACGTGCTGACGGGAGGAGAGATCCCTGCCTGCATACTCGTTGATTGCGTGGCGAGACTATGTCCGGGGGTGCTGGCAGACGATGCCTGCTTCCGCGATGAGAGCTTAACCGACAATCTGCTTGAGTATCCGCAGTATACGCGTCCCTATGAATTTCACGGAGTCAAGGTACCGGACGTGCTGATTTCCGGGCATCATGCTAATATAGATAAATGGCGGCACGAGGAGGCACTTATGCTGACACAAGCCAAACGGCCGGATCTTCTGAATAGAGAGGAGGAAGATTGTTGATTTCAGGATCAAAAATACGTGAGCGTTTCACGGAGTTGACCAGGACCAGTGTTGTGATATTTGCATTCCGCACAGCCGCAGCTTGGTTGTACTTTAATCTGATACACGGAATTTTCGGGAGATTTTTCACAAGCTATTCCAAGACAGAGCAATGCCTTGATGACAGCCTTACCGGTTCGATCATCGGTGCTCACCCCGGTAAACGGACGCTTATGCGCCGCTTGCGGCGTCGGGTCGCACTGGCGTTTGAAAACAGCCTGATTTTGGAACGGCTCAGCAATGCCTGCGGACAAATGCTCAGCGCCAGTATGCGTACGTACAGCACAATTACTGTTGCGTTTGGACTTTATACCGTGCTGGCGGCGGTTCTGCGGCACGTGATCATGAGAACGCCGGTCGATTATTCAAACCTGATTGTGGGAGCGATCGTTGCTATATCGTCCTTTCCACTTTTGTTTGTCAGAACCCCATTAGGTCAGCTGTTGCTTGATTCGCCGCTGACACGTACGATATTTATTCGTTTGCTGCGCATACCGGAGGATAAGTTTTATCCGAGGTATTCCTCGGACACTCCGCGATACGGTCTGGCACTTGTCTGTGGAATGATCTTGGGGGGGCTCACGTATGTGGTAAGTCCGCTCAAAATAATCATAGTCGTTACACTTGCCATATTGACATGTGTGGTTCTGAATCTGCCGGAGGTAGGAATCATGTTGTTGATGGCAATATTTCCGTTTCTTTCGGTGTTTCCGCACCCTACGGCACTGTTGGCATGCGGGGTGATTTTGGTTTGTATAAGCTATGTTATCAAGTACCTGCGCGGTAAACGGACGCTTAGGTTCGGGCTTATCAGTGTGTTCGTCTCACTGTTTGGCTTTGTTATACTGCTCGGGGGCATTTTCACAACAGGAGGTGTACAGTCGTTTAAATCCGCATTGATATATTTTATATTGATCCAGTCATTTAATCTGATTGTCAATTTGCTTCGTACCCCGGACGACTGCCGTCATGCGCTGATGGTGATAACGGTGTCAGGCGTGTTTGCTGGCGTTTATGGAGTCGTTCAATATCTTCTGGGCGCCGCCTCCTCCGGATGGATTGACACCGAGATGTTTTCATATATTGAGGGGCGGGCAACATCATTTTTTGACAACCCAAACGTGCTTGGCTGTTACCTTATCATGCTCATTCCCCTGATAAACGTGCTGTTGCTTTATCTAAAGGGCTGGAAATCAAAAATGCTGTCGCTGGTTTCGCTTTCAGTGACGTTACTGTGTCTTATCTGGACATGGTCACGCGGAGCGTGGCTTGGAGCAATAGTCGGTATAGTTATATTTTATTTGATCCTGAGCTACCGGACGTTGGCGGTGCTTCTTGCAGGCGGGCTTTGTATGCCGATTGCAGGAATAATGGTTAAGGGTGATGTTGTCAGCCGGTTTTTGAGTATCGGCAATATGAACGATTCCTCCACATATTACCGTGTGTATACCTGGAAGGGGGTTTCAAGAATGTTGAGCGATGTTTGGTTTTCAGGTATAGGTGTCGGACCTGCGGCATTTGAGCAGATATACCCGTTGTATGCCTATGCAGGTATCGAGGTTACGCCGCACGCTCACAATTTAGCAATGGAAGTGCTCACTGAGCTCGGAATTTCCGGATTTGTGATGCTTGCAATAGTGATAGTGCTGTTTGCTCAGAATTGCTTCACATTTATCAGAAATACGACGGGGCAGCAGCGTATGACGGTGGCGGCAGGGCTTTGCGGAATCATCTCTGCGCTGGTCATGGGGCTGGCGGATAATATCTGGTACAATTACCGTGTGTTTTTCGCATTTTGGTCACTTATTGCCTTGACAGTCGCATATATTAACGCTCACCGGTCAAACGGAAACTTTGTTCATGGCAGCATGTCACCTGACGCGGCAGAAATCAGCATGAATATAATGGAATGAAAATAGAGGTGCAGGTTTTATGAAATATTTCAGAGGTACCGAAAGAGCAGAATCACGTGTTCGGCGCATTAATGTTGTCGATGTGGCGCTGATTGCAATATTGTTATGTCTTATACTTGTGGCGGTGGAGTATTTCACCTCGTTTTCACTGTTCAATTTCGGAGGTTCCACACGGACTGTTGAATATACACTTGAGTTTGAAAATGTAGATCAGAATATGGCGTACAGTGTGAATACCGGCAGCTACGCGCTTGGTGTTTCGGGATATCGCAGTATCGGAGAGATTCGCTCGGTGAATGTTTCACCGACGGTGAGGTATGTATACAGCCCGACTACGGGCGGTATGGTCGGGTGTGAATTGCCGGACGGTGCTGACAATAAGGCTCCGGTAACACTGCGTGTCACATTGCGCGCAGAGGCAACTTACAGAGCCGGCGACGGATTTTCGGTCAACGGCAACCGTATTTCCATCGGTGACAGCTTAAACGTCAGCTTCGACGGATATTCCGGAACAGGCCGATGCGTATCAATTTACAGCGTTAACTAAGGAGGCCGTATCATGAACGAACAACCTAAAACCTCAAAGAAAAACATACGCTTCAACTGGCTGGATGCTGCGATAATACTGCTTATAGTGTTGTGTATAGTCGGTATTTGCTTCCGATATACCATTATGGATAAGCTGGGTATGGGTAATGAGCTGTCATCGTTCCGTATTGTGTTTACGGTTTCGGGCGTTGACAGTACACTGCCGAATTTTCTGGTCAAGGGCAATACTCTTTATTTTCCCAGCGGAGAGGTCGCGGGAGAATTGTCGGGCGTTTTTGAGTTTTCATCGATGAGTCCGACACAGGCGGGTAGCTCAACTCTGGTGGTTTCTCCCGCATCTGTTTATGTAGATGACGGTAACGGCGGGGTAGTGCTTGCCACATATCCGAAGGGAACAAAAATAGATGCTACCGGTGCCTTTGAGTGTCGCGGAAGCTATAGCGCAGAAGGATATTTCAGTATTGAGGGGCGCCAGATCGTTTCGGTCGGGCAACAGATAACATTGCATACAGATACCGTAACTTTGCATATCACTATAACCGAAATCCGGCCGATAAGTAAGTAATTATATATATTATGTGTGAAATGGCACATAACACAATGCCGGTATGAACAAAAATTCATGAAAAAGCACAACCAAATAGCTATTGATTTTGAGTTCGGTTTTTGATATACTATTACTAATGGTCGTCAGTCTATTTTTAGTTGAAATAGGAGAGAAATCAGGCAATGGTATCACGCGAAGTAAAAATTACAAACGCAATCGGCCTTCATGCAAGACCCGCTACTTTTTTTGTTCAAAAGGCAAATTGCTATCGCTCGGCAATAAAGGTGGAAAAGGACGACAGAAGTGTCAGCGCCAAGAGCCTGCTGGGGGTGCTGTCTTTGGGAATTGCCAAGGGTATGACAATAACTCTTTGCGCTGATGGTCCCGATGAAAATGACGCTCTTGAAGGGCTGGTAACACTTATTGATTCGGGCTTTTGCGAATAACAATCTTAATAGTATGAGTGTAAGCGATCCTTGCGGCCCATTGAATACGGCTGTGGGGGTCGCTTTGCATTGAATGGGGGTGGCATCTTGCCTCAGGAGAACGAGCGCCGTGAATACCTGCTTCAAAAGGCAAACGCGCTTCCGCTGACACCTGGTGTTTATATTATGCGCGACCGGCAGGGACGGGTCATATATGTCGGGAAATCACGCAAGCTGAAAAACCGGGTATCACAATATTTTCAGAGCGGAGCAAAAAATATTAAAACCCAGCGCATGACCTCGCAGGTATGGGAGTTTGAAACAATACTGTGCGATACCGAGATCGAAGCGCTGACGCTTGAAAACAACTTTATAAAGCAATATGCTCCAAAATATAACATACGGCTTAAGGATGCCAAATCGTATCCGTATATCAAGATCACGTCGGAGGAGTACCCGAGGCTGGTATGTACGCGGCAACGTATTGACGACAAGGCGCGCTATTTCGGGCCTTATTCGGGTACGTCTACCGTGTATTCCGTCATAAATACAGTCAATCATACGCTGGGACTTCCGTCCTGCCGCAGAGCTTTTCCACGTGATATCGGACGTGAGCGCCCCTGCCTGTATTATCAGATGGGCAAGTGCCGCGGCGTCTGTACAGGGCGTGTGACTCAAGAGGAATATGCTGCACAGATAAAGAATGCTACCGACATACTGTCCGGTAATACTGCTGCTGTTAAGCGGACATTGCAGGCCCGCATGACAAAACTTGCCGAAGACGAAAGATTTGAGGAGGCAGCAGTACTGCGCGACACAATATCCGCGCTTGACCGTTTGCGTGAAAAGCAGAAGGTTGTCGGTGCACCGGGTGAGGATCAGGATATAATTGCGTTTTACGACGGTGATGCGGCCTCCTGTGTGTCAATCTTCTGTATACGTGACGGAGTGCTGGTGGACCGTCGGTGTCATATATTTTCGTCGGGTGAGATCGCAGATGCTGAGGGAATGGCCGCATTTGTATGCGAACAGTATAAGCTGTGTGAGTATGTGCCGCCGAGAGTGCTTTTGTCGTTCGACCTGGAAGACGGGGAACGCCACGCACTGGAGGCCTATCTGAGCAGTATTGCGGGACACCGTGTACAGGTTCGTGTACCGGAACGCGGTGAGAACCGTAAGCTTTGTCAGTTGGCCGTTTCTAATGCTGCAGAACGTGTGAGAGAGTATACAGATGGCATCGGACGGGAGCAAGGCGCGCTGACACGGCTTGCCGCGCTGTGCGGACTTGAGGTATACCCCGAGCGCATAGAGGCATACGATATTTCAAACTATGGCAGTGAATATATGAAGGCCGGAATGGTGGTATGTGTAGACGGTAAAATGAAAAAGTCTGATTATCGCAGCTTCAATATAAAAACCGTTGACGGTACCGATGACTATTCTGCTATGCGTGAGGCGCTCAGCCGCCGGCTTGCGCACCTTGGCGATGAGTCCGGTTCATTTTCCAACCGCCCGGATCTGATACTGCTTGACGGCGGGCGCGGTCATGTGGCAGTCATACGTGAACTGCTGTCAGAGCTTGGGCTGGATGACATACCTCTTTTGGGCATGGTCAAGGACGATTTTCACAAAACTCGTGCGCTTACCAACGGCGAAGATGAAATAAATATTGCACGCGAACGCGATGTGTTCACATTTATTTACAAGCTGCAGGAGGAGGTGCACCGCTACACCTTCGGGCAAACAGAAGCAGCCAAACGCAAAAGTGTAAGGACTTCGTCACTGACCGTAATACACGGTATCGGTCCTAAAAAAGCATGTGCACTGCTGACACATTTCGGTGGATTGGCACAGCTGAAAAGTGCTGATAGACGTGATATAGAGGCGGTTAAGGGAATAAGCGCATCCGACGCAGCCGCAGTGTGGGGACATTTTCACGGCAATGAGCAAAAATGATATATTTGGCGCAAATGCTTGAAAATACTTTTGATTTGTGATACAATACAATGTGTATCTGCCTTGATATCCCGTTTTTATGTAGCGGAACATCAATGCTTTTTATAGCCCGAGGTCTTATTTTTAAATGGAGGCGTTATGAGAATAATAACCGGTCGTGCCAGAGGTACAAAGCTGTTTTCACTTGAAGGGGATGCGACTCGTCCTACGTCCGACCGTACCAAGGAAGCCATATTTTCCATGATACAGTTTATGGTAGAGGGGCGGGAGGTACTGGATCTGTTCGGCGGTTCAGGACAGCTGGGACTGGAAGCTGTAAGCCGCGGAGCGGCACACGCGGTTATCTGCGATAACTCTCCGGCTGCATGTGATGTCATACGGCGCAACATCATCAAAACGCACAGTGAAAATGATGTCACACTGATGCAGGCAGATTTCCGTCAGGCACTGGACAGAGTCTGCGGAAGGAGATTTGATATAGTTTTTCTTGATCCGCCATACAACAAAGGGCTGGTGTCCGCTGCACTCGGCGAGCTTTATTGTAAAGGCCTGCTCAAGCCCACATCAATTGTGGTGTGCGAATCGGGCGGGGAGGATATACTTGAATCGGTCATAGACGAGTATGAGGTAATCAAAAGTTCTCGCTACGGCATTGCCACCGTAACATTATTGAAGCCGATTATGACCACAAAACAATAAATTCTGAAAGGAATGTATAGCATAATGAGAAATTGCGTTGTACCCGGTAGCTTTGATCCGTTCACTCTGGGGCATCTTGACATAGTGCGTCGTGCATCAGTGCTGTTTGACAGGGTGTATGTTGCTGTTATGATAAATTCGTCCAAGCAAGGATTTTTTGATTTTGCAGCGCGTAAAAAGATCGCGGAGGTATCCTGCTCCGGTATTCCGAATGTAGAGGTTATTACGGCAGAGGGCGTGCTGTGTGATTTGTGTAGGTCTCTCGGGGCCTGCGCGATCGTCAAGGGTATACGAAATGCTGCTGATTACGTTTACGAATGTGAGCTTGCCGATATAAACCGCCACCTCGACACGGACATTGAAACAGTGTGGCTGGCATCACGTACGGAGCTTGCGTATATAAGCTCAACATGCGTACGTGAGTTTATCAAATATAACAAACCGCTTTACGGTGTAGTTCATCCGGACGCGGCAAAATTGATATACGGCATGTCCGGCCAAACATAATACAAGCGTTGTTCTAAAACGCCGGAGCCTCCCATATATTTAACTGACAAATATATGGGAGGAGTTTTTATGTCTGAACATTCCATTTATCAGGATATCGCCCTTCGCACCGGTGGCGATATCTACATCGGCGTCGTGGGGCCGGTGAGAACGGGTAAATCCACATTTATCAAGCGCTTCATGGAGGCGCTTGTGCTGCCCAACATAGCCGCGGGATATGTCCGTGACCGTGCACGTGACGAAATGCCGCAGAGCGCCGCCGGTAAGACGGTCATGACGACCGAGCCTAAATTTATCCCCGACGAGGCTGTGCCTATCATAATTGATGACTGCGCCTCGTTGCGTGTGAAAATGATCGACTGTGTTGGTTACATTGTTCCCGACGCGCTGGGAACCATTGAAAACGGCCAGCCCCGCATGGTTCACACGCCGTGGCAGGAGCAGCCGATGCCGTTTGTTGAGGCGGCTGAAACCGGCACGCATAAGGTGATAACCGAGCACAGCACGATCGGTATGCTCGTTACTACCGACGGTACAATAGGGGAGATTGGCCGTGAGAGCTATGTTGAAGCTGAACAGCGCGTGGTGAACGAACTGAAAGCACTCGGCAAGCCGTTTGCGATCATACTAAATTCGGCAAATCCTTCGGCGGAAGGGTCAGTTGCTTTGGCGTATGAGCTGGAGGCAAAGTATGGCGTTCCTGTTGCACTGGTCAACTGTCTCGAGCTTGATGCTGAGGACATACGCCACATACTTGAACTTGTATTGCACGAATTTCCGGTTACAGAGGTTAGGATCAAGCTGCCCGACTGGATGGGGGCTTTGGAGCCCGGTCACCGGCTGCGCCAGTCGATAAACGACAGCATACGTGCCTGTGCGGGACGTGTCAGCCGTACCGGTGATATACGTGACGCATTCGGCGCATTGTCAGATAATGAGTATATAGCTTCGTCGCAGGTTACGGACATCGACCTCGGTACTGGGTGTGCGTCCGTATCGGTCAAACTGAAGGACGGACTGTATTACAGCGTTATAAGCGAACTTACCGGTTTCGATATCAAAGGTGAACAGGAGCTTATATGCCTGCTTCGCGAGCTGTCGGGACTGAAGAGCAGCTACGCGCGTGTGGCTGAGGCTATGAAGGATGCCGAGGAGCGCGGATACGGTATCGTTATGCCGGATATCTCCGAGCTACATCTTGAGCAGCCTGAGATCGTCAAGCAAGCGGGGGGATACGGTGTGCGTCTGCGTGCCTCTGCACAGTCGGTTCATCTCATCCGGGCAAATATCGAAACAGAGATCAGTCCGATCGTCGGAACGGAACAGCAGTCGGAGGATCTGGTTAAGTACATGCTTGAGGAATTTTCCGAGTCGCCGGAGCGTATATGGGAATCCAACATGTTCGGTAAGTCGCTTTATGAACTGGTCAACGAAGGACTGCATACCAAGCTTGAGCATATGCCGGAGGAGTCACGTGCCAAACTTTCCGAAACGCTGGAACGCATAATCAATGAAGGAAGCAACGGACTTATATGTATAATTTTATGACGAAACATTAGTATTGACAAGTGCAACGGTATGGTTTATAATATAAATAAATCACATCAATGCGGAGGACAGAGATTAATGAAAAGACTTACACCTGTAATTGTAATTTTCCTTGTCATGGCAATGCTTTTTACATCATGTGAGCAAAAGCTCACCACTTATACCAGCGATACCGGCATTTCTGTCGATATGCCTGCCGGAATGACTGAGCAGAGCGCGGTCAATTTCACCTACATGCTGCAGGGGCTGAAGGTGATCTTTATGGCTAACAAGGAACTCAAATCGCAGTTGGCAGGGTACGCGTCGAATCTTGACGAATACTTCAGTCTGATCCAGACTGCCAACGGTACGACCTATGATCTTAAAGATGCCGACGGAGTAAAGTATTTTACGTATGAGGCCAAGACAGACAAGGAATATTTCTACCTTGCCGTTATTTTAGAAGGAACGGATGCCTTCTGGCTGTGCAACTTTGCTTGTGCCAAGACTGACATGGAGACATATGAGCCTAAATTTATAGAGTGGGCTAAAACAATTAAAGTAAACTGACAGATTATCAATTTTAAACCATAAAGGCTTCAGCCGATTACGGCTGAAGCCTTTATGGCTATAATACGGATAAGCTACGGATCAAAGTCCGGCGTAAAGCGGGAATTCACGGCAAAGCTTGGCCACCTCGGCACGTACTGTGTCTGCATTTCCCTCATAATCCTCGGCTATAAGTGAGAACAGGTGTGCGATTTTGCGCATTTGTTCCTCCTTCATGCCGCGAGTAGTGAGTGCAGGCGTGCCTACACGTATGCCGGATGTTATAAATGGCGACTGGGGGTCATCGGGAATGGCGTTTTTATTTACGGTTATGTGCACATCGTCAAGGCGGTGCTCAAATTCCTTACCGGTTACGTTTTTGTTGCGGAGATCGACAAGCATGAGGTGATTGTCGGTACCTCCAGACACAAGATTGAAGCCCTCGGAGATCAGAGCCTCGGCAAGTGCGTTTGCGTTAGCGATTATCTGATGCTGGTATTGCTTGAACTGCGGCAGCATGGCCTCCTTGAAGCAGACGGCCTTGGCTGCAATTATATGCATAAGCGGACCGCCCTGTATGCCGGGGAATATTGCTTTGTCAATAGCCTTGGCGTACTGTTCACGGCAGAGGATCATACCGCCGCGGGGGCCGCGCAGTGTTTTATGTGTAGTGGTTGTAACAACGTCAGCATAAGGAACAGGCGAGGGGTGCAGTCCGGCAGCTACAAGGCCGGCTATGTGTGCCATGTCGACCATCATATATGCGCCAACTTTGTCACAGATGTTACGGATACGCTCAAAGTCGATGACACGGGGATACGCCGAAGCTCCGGACACTATCATACGCGGCCTGACTTCAAGTGCCTGACGCTCCAGTGCGTCATAATCTATACGGAAATCAGATCCGACTCCGTATGGAACAAAGTTATAATACTTGCCTGACAGGTTAACAGGGCTTCCGTGTGTAAGATGTCCTCCGTGTGCAAGACTCATACCCATAACAGTGTCGCCGTGCTCAAGCAGGGCAACGTAAACCGCGGTATTTGCCTGTGAGCCGCTGTGCGGCTGGACATTGGCATGCTCGGCACCGAACAGCTCGCATGCACGATCTCTTGCGAGATTTTCAACAATGTCAACGCAAGCGCAGCCGCCGTAATAGCGTTTTGCGGGATATCCTTCGGCGTATTTGTTGGTCATTATGCAGCCGGCAGCTGCAAGCACAGCGGGAGAAACAAAATTTTCTGAGGCAATCATTTCAAGACCATCTGTTTCACGGGCGTATTCGGCGCGTATCGCAGATGCAGTTTCAGGATCCACAGTCTCGATAAATCTGAGATTTTCGTTTAACATTGTTGAAATTCCTTTCATTTTGCAACAGCATTGACTTATTATATAACAAAAAACGTATCAAAGCAAGATGCCGGACATATTTTTATCACATTCGACAACAAAAACTCACGGCGGAAAAACAAAATAAAATAAAATGACGGATTATGAATAAAAAGATACAAGTAAATTCAAAACGATATTGACAAACTGCATTTGTATGTGGTATAATTCATTCGTATAAATTTTTCAGAGAGGCGGACGTAATATGGAGATCGCAATAATGGCTCATGACATTAAAAAAGAGCTTATGGCTCAGTTTTGTATTGCATACTGCGGCATACTGAGCAAGCATAATCTGTGTGCTACGAGCATTACTGCAAAATATATTTCCGATGCCACG
>URHI01000032.1 GCA_900547565.1 uncultured Eubacteriales bacterium
GTCACCGCCGCACCGACAAGCAAACCGCGCCATGTAGTTGAGCACAAGCGGGCCAGCAGTGCTTTCATGCTGCCTCCTCCCAGCGCCTCCAGCCCCTGTCCCATGGACCTCATGCCGTAGAGAAACAGCGCCAGTCCCCCGAGGAAGCTAAAGACCATAAATATATCCATATAAAAATCTCCGTGTTTTAGTATCACAAATACAAAAATATTTTGTGACAAGCACGGAGATTTTATTAATTGGTGAAGTTAATTGGAAATGATGGTTAATATTCCTTGCGCCCGTCGATAGCACGCGACAAAGTAATTTCATCAGCATATTCAAGGTCGCCGCCGACCGGAACGCCGTACGCAAGCCGCGACACCTTAATGCCGAGCGGCTTTATCAGGCGGGATATGTACATAGCCGTGGCCTCGCCTTCAACATCGGGGTCAGTCGCAAGAATGACCTCCTTTACGCTGTCGTCACGCAGCCGACCAAGCAGCTCCGCCAGCCGGATCTTGTCCGGCGTAACTCCTGCGACCGGTGAAATTGCACCGTGCAGTACATGATACACACCTCTGTACTCCCGCACTTTTTCAATTGCCATAAGCACCCGCACGTCCTCAACCACGCATATTACCGAGCGGTCACGCCCCGCATCCTCGCATATAGGACACAGCTCACGGTCGGTCAGGTTCATACACACAGGGCACAGATGTATTTTGCGTTTGGCGTCAAGTATGGCAGTAGCGAACTGCTCGGCCTCTGCCTCGGTGAAGTCCAGCACCGAAAACGCCATGCGCATTGCCGACTTCCGTCCCACGCCCTGCAGCCGTCCGAACTGCTCGGCAAGCACCGCAAGCGTTTCGATATAATCCGCCATATCAGAACAGACCGGGCATACCGGCCGCACCGGTTATCTTTGACATCTCTGCGGCATTGGTATCCTCAACGCGGCGTATCGCCTCGTTTACTGCCGCAGTAAGTATGTCGGTCAGTGTTTCGATGTCATCGGGATCGACCACCTCGGGCTTTATGTCAATTGAAACGATCTCCTTCTTGCCGTTTATCACGACCGTAACCATACCGCCGCCGGCAGTCACCGTGTATTCACGCGTCTCAAGCTCAGCCTGAAGATTTGCCATGTCCTCCTGCATCTTCTGTGCCTGACGTATCATGGCATTCATGTTCTGGGGACCGCCCCCCATACCGCTCGGAAGTCTTGCTTTCATTTCGTTTTTCTCCTGTTTGATTTATTCAGTTCTCACCGCTTATTTCGTCCAGCTCATCGAAAATGGTTTCGTCCGGACCGTCACCGCCCGACTTTGGCATAAGCTCGAACTCCACCTCATTCTCGCCGAGCCGCCGTCCCAGCTCGAGCGCCAGTGCTTCTCGTATAATACGGCGGCTGTCGCCCTGCTCTATCATGTTTTTGACAAATACATTTGGCATACGCACAACGACATGGCCGTTGTCCGTAGTATATGCCCTGCAATCACCCAGCAGTGCCGACAGCGCCTGCTTTTCGCGTGCGATGCGCTGAGTTATCTCAGCCCACCCGCGGCAAGCGCGCAGTACACGCTTGCCCGAGGCAGCTAAAGGCTGCTCTGACGACTGCCGTGGTTTTTTCATCCCTGGCTTGCTCACTGCCGGCTCAGCTCCACCGTCTACCGGCATCACAGTACTGCCGGCAGACGATATTCCGGCCATTCCGTCCGCCGGCGGCAGGTTGTCAGGCGATATGTCCGCAATCTCCGCTCCGCCCACTGGCGGCACAGCGGGGTCTGCAACTGTATTTTCCGTCATTCTGTCTGCCGGTGAAGCCGCCTGACCCGCAGAGGCACTGACCGCTTCTCCGGCAGTGGAGACCACGGGGACTCGCCCTGCCATAAAGGCTGCAAGCATATCCTCCAGCCTTGCCACCCGGGCAAGTAATGCCTCGGACGACGTATCAAGGCTTATATCACTCATTTTTATCAGCGTCAGCTCTGCCACCGTTCGCTTGGCGGCACCTGCCCGTTGCATTGAGGCCATCGCACCTTCAAGCAACCGGCAATGAGCCAGCAGCTGCTCACGCGAGAACAGCGCCGCTACCTCGCCGAGCTGCACTGTTTCGGCATCGGTCAGGTCGAGATATTCTGCCGCGCCCGATGTGGTTTTGACCACCAGCATATCGCGGTAAAGCGACATAAGCTCCTGCCAGAACACCGCAAGATCCTTTGACGACGCGGTAGCCTCGGCAATTATTCCGAACAGCGTGTCGTAATCCTGTCCGGCAACTGCCCTGACTGTTGCCAGCACCTGTCCGCGCCCTACCGAGCCGACCGCCTCATTTACCCGGTCAACCGTGACACGCGCACCTCCACCGGAACAAAGCTCCAGCAGACTCAGCGCGTCACGCATCCCCCCCTGAGCCAGTCGTGCAAGCAGGTGAGCTGCGTCATGCTCAAGCGGAATTTGCTCTTTTTCCGCCACATACTCCATGCGCGCAATAAGATCCTCCATACGTATACGTCGGAAATCAAAGCGCTGGCAACGCGAAACAATGGTAGCAGGCAGCTTCTGAAGCTCGGTTGTTGCAAGTATAAAAATAACGTGCGCAGGCGGCTCCTCCAGCGTTTTCAGCAATGCATTGAAGGCGCTGGCCGACAGCATATGCACCTCGTCGATGATGTACACGCGGTATTTCAGGTCGGATGGGGCAAAATTGACCTCATCGCGGATATCGCGGATATTGTCGACGCCGTTGTTGGACGCGGCGTCCATTTCCAACACATCGGTAGTGGTCCCGGCATCTATTGCCCGGCAGGCAGCACACTCTCCGCAGGGATTGCCGTCCTTAGGAGACAGACAATTGACTGCTTTTGCCAGTATTTTTGCACAGCTTGTCTTGCCCGTTCCGCGCGAACCGCAGAAAAGGTAAGCGTGACTCAGCTGACCTGTGCTTGTTTCGTACTTGAGCACGCGCGTAACCTGATCCTGACCGTAAACCTCATCAAACGTACGTGAACGCCACTTACGGTAAAGAGCCAGATGATTTGAGCCAGGCATAATCCACCTCCCGTCCAAAAAACAGACCGCAAAGTAAGACCATACACCCCAAAATCGAGCTTCCCTTCCGCGCGATACACACGAATACTGCTCGGGACAGGCACCCTCGCGGCACATTGGGTTGACCGCTTAATGCTGCTTGGTTCCCCACCTGACATGGTTCACAGCTCCCAATTGCGCAAGACCCATCCTTCAACGCAGTGCTTCGCGGCTCCAGTCCGCAGAAGTTCGGCCCTCAGACGGGGGATCAACCCCTGCTGTAGCGGATTGCAGGTACAGGACACCGCTGCCTCCCCGGCTGGTATGGCCTTATTTCACAGTCTGCTTTTGCAGTTACTATGGCGGCTTTTCAAACTGTGTTTGCCGCTTTGTTTATTTTATCATATTATGCTCGTTTTTGCAATAGCCGAAACAAAAATTTTTATTTGCGGCCGGATATTATTTCAGGTAAAACGCATTTTTCCTCCGGACGGAAAAACTCCGCCCGTTTGCAGAGGCCGTATAGCAGCGGCTTGCGCGGGCGGAGACAATGCTTCAGATGTACTTAATCTGACGTGCTCAGGCATAACACTCGGTCGGAAAAGCGCTCAATCGCACCTTTACCTAACACGCTCATTTTGTGCCGTCAGCCAGCGACGCCAACAATATTGCCGCTTGTTCACGGGTCAGTGCGGCACCATAATCGGTCCGGTCATCTCCGCTCAGAAGGCCACGCTCCACCATAAGCCCGATCGCCTGCTTTGCCCATACAGGTGCCGTGCCCTCCCCGGCAAATGCCGGCACCGCAGCAGATGTGTCAAGCCCGAGCATGAGGGCACACACTGTAGACGCCTCGGCGATTGTCATCGGCGCATCTGGCAGAAAATACTTGTTGCCGTTCCATGAGCTTCCGCTTATATATCCCGCCCGCGCGGCAACGGCTATGTACGGCTTGAGCGCTTCGGGAATGTCGGCATCGTCATAAAATCCCGTGTCACTGACAGTCGGCAGTGACGTTACCCCCGCCGCTTTGAGCGCCATGACCACAAACTCGCATCTCGTCACGCTGCGGTTGGGATAGAAATACCGTACATTGCCAACCTGCGTACCGTTCATAACTCCCATATCAGTCAGCCTGACGGCAGCGGCATAGGCGGCAGATTGCTTCATGTCCTCATACTGTGCCGAGCTGACACTTGTACTGACCTCGAGATTTATGCGGCTTGCCGCCGAGTAATTTCCGTATTTGTCAGACACAACATACTCAAAGCTGTCCTGCCCGGTATAATCGAAGTCGGGGATATAAACGTATTTTCCGGCGTCATCATACAGCACAACACGTCCATGGCGCGGGTAGGTAACTATCTGATATGTAAGCTGGTCACCCTCAGGGTCGGCGGCGTAAAGACGGCCGTATGCGGCAATATCGCGGTAGGTGCCTACAGACAGCTGCTGCTTGCCTGCAGTCGGTGAATAATTGATGCTGTCCAGCATGTACAGCCTGCAGCACATGGTATACGCGCTGTTGTTTACCCTGAATTCAAACGACGACTGCCGGCAGTCTCCCGCGGCGGCGAAGCTAAGCAGCTCAAGATTGGAGCGCGAGATAGTCTGTCCTGCACGGACGGTGGTTGAACCTATAAGCAGTTCACCGTCTGTCGCGGCCGGGACTGCGGTCACGGTGATCGACTTGATCTGCTCCAGATTCAGCACACGTTCAAAATCACGCGGCGAAAACAGAATTTCATTGCCTGCGATGCCGGATTTGGCCATTGGCGTGCTTTGCGCTATCACACACAGCGCAGGTGAAACAGGGGCGGTATCGGAACCCGCCGCGGCTATGATGCCGGTGTTGACCGTCACCGACAGCAGAAGCGTCACAAGTAACGCGGAGAACGACATGAGAACTGTGGTTTTCATTGTATGACCTCCCAAACGGCTATCTGGTAAATTATACGCCGTCAAAAAAGAAATATTCCGGTCTTTCTGCAAATCATAATCAAATACAGAAAAATCACTTTACCGCCCAAAGGCAGTAAAGTGATCGGCTCTTCATAATTCATAAGGCGACCGCGGCTACTTCTCCCCCTTACCGAACGCCCGTTCCAGAAGCTCCAGAAAACGGAAGCGCAGCTTATATTTGGCTCCGTTGGACTCGGTCACAATTTTATACTGCTCCGGTGTTAGTCCAACCTGTACAAAAGCATCCTCGGACGACTTTCGGTCGGCCGCACCAAGACATAGATTCGGGAAAAGCACACACCACCAGTTGGCTCCGTCAGCCTCACCTATGCACACACGCAGCGACATATACCTGCCCGCCGGAAAACATACCGATTCATAACTTTTTGTTGGGTAATCCTCGTAATCGAGCAGCACCGTGACATCATAATCATATCCTTTGGCCCGTACGACCTCAAGCGCCACCTGCCGCAGCTCCTCCAGCCGCCCTGACAGCGCCTCTACTGCGCTATCACGGTCGCAACATCCCGCAACAATAGCCGATGACCGCTCAAGTATACTGTCCCTGACACAAAGCTTGAGCGCCTGATCCTCCTCGCTGTCCGAATTTGCAAGCACGTGCAGACGCACGACGCTGTCATAGATTTCAGCCTCGCCGTGAGTCGGCAATATGCCGATTATCATAACACCCACAAGTATGAACACGCAGAATAATGCAAATTTTTTCATGATCATATGTTCTCCTCCTGTAATTGTAAAATATTGTCTGTCACATACGTCTCCGATTATTCAAGGCATTTCATAATTATGGCTATTTTTTCTTGCACCGATTGACAAAGCAGTCCGAGTGTGATAAAATAATAACAAATTAAACGGGAGAGACTCATATCATGGATAAAAAAATATCACCATCGCTTATGTGCGCAGATTTTCTCAACCTCGGCCGCGAAATAAAGGCGCTTGAGGAGCAGGGCATCGAGTATCTTCATATTGATATAATGGACGGTGTTTTTGTCCCGAATTACACGCTCGGCACCGACTTTATTAAAAAGCTGCACCGTGCTACCCCCATTCCGCTGGACATTCATCTTATGATAGACCGCCCCGACTGCAAAATGGATCGTTTTGAACTTCGTCCGGGCGACTATGTGTCAATTCACTACGAGGCAACTCCGCATGTCCAGCGCACACTGTCCTACATACGTCAGGCAGGTGCTAAACCCATGCTGGCACTGAATCCCGCAACTCCGCTGTGCGTACTCGAGGACCTTCTTGCGGATATTGATGCAGTTCTGATCATGACGGTCAATCCAGGTTACTCAGGACAGAAGCTCATTCCGCAGACCATAGACAAAATCGCCCGTCTGCGCCGTATGCTGGACAAGTCGGGCTATACTGGCATCGAAATTGAGTGCGACGGCAATGTTTCATTTGAAAATGCGACTAAAATGAGCCGCGCCGGTGCCAATATTTTCGTGGCCGGGACATCAAGTCTGTACGCCCCCGGCGCCGACCTTGAGACAAACGTCGTAAAATTCCGTAAGGCGGTAAAAGACTGACACCGCTCAGCCGTTTATCTCAGAGCGGTTTTATACTCGAAAAGTAAAAAATTTCAAAAAAATATTGATATGCGCCCACAGATGTGGTATACTATCCCATAGTATGGTTAAAGAACGTAAAAATTTTGAAAGGAAATATAAATATGACCTACAACAAAAAGACTATCGAAGATGTTGATGTTGCCGGCAAGAGAGTTCTTGTACGCTGCGATTTCAATGTCCCCCTGAAGGACGGTGTCATAACCTCCGATAAGCGTATCGTTGAAGCTATCCCCACCATCAAATATCTGCTGGACAAGGGCGCAAAAGTTGTCCTGTGCTCGCATATGGGCAAGCCCAAGGGAGAAGTAAATCCCAAATACTCGCTGGCTCCCGTGGCCAAGAGGCTGTCCGAGCTGCTCGGCTTTGAAGTGCCGCTGGCTGCCGATACGATCGGCCCCGATGCCAAGGCCAAGGCCGCCGCACTCCAACCCGGACGCGCAATACTGCTTGAAAACACCCGTTTCGACAAGAGAGAAGAAAAAAACGATCCCGAGTTTGCCAAGGAACTGGCCTCATTCGGTGATATATTTGTAAACGACGCTTTCGGCGCCGCTCACCGTGCCCATGCCTCCACTGCCGGTGTTGCAATGTACGGCGGTCTTCCCGCTGTCTGCGGTTACCTTATCCAGAAGGAGATCACCGTTATGGGCAAGGCACTTGAAAATCCTGTACGTCCCTTCGTCGCCATTCTCGGCGGTGCAAAGGTTTCCGACAAGATCGGCGTTATCAACAACCTCATCGACAAGGTCGATACGCTCATAATCGGCGGCGGTATGGCATACACCTTCTTCCGTGCACAGGGCTGCTCCATCGGCAACTCCATCTGCGAAGAGGATAAGCTCGAGCTGGCCAACGAAATGCTTAAAAAAGCTCACGATAAGGGTGTCAACTTCCTGCTTCCCGTTGATAACGTGATTGGCAGAGAATATAAGGAAGACACCGTGTTCATGCGCATGTATTCCGACTCCATTCCCGACGGCTGGATGGGCCTTGATATCGGCGAAAAAACACAGGAGCTGTTTGCAAAATCCATAGTCGGCGCCGGAACGGTAGTATGGAACGGTCCTATGGGCGTTTCCGAGTGGGACAACTTTGCTTCGGGCACACGTTCCGTGGCACGCGCCGTGGCTGAGAGCGGTGCAATTTCGATCATCGGTGGCGGAGACAGCGCGGCAGCGGTCGAAAAGCTGGGCTACTCCGACAAAATGACTCATGTTTCCACCGGCGGCGGAGCTTCGCTCGAATTCCTCGAGGGACTTGAGCTTCCCGGCATCGCCTGCCTGCAGGACAAATAATCCACGACTATTAATCAGAGAAAGGCATAAAAAATGAACCCTGCAAAAAGAAGAACCGTTATTGCCGGCAACTGGAAGATGAACTTCACCCCCGCTGAGGCGACCGATTTCATCAACGCCATAAAGCCCATGGTGGCCGGTAAGGATAACTGCGACATCATTTTCTGCGCCCCCTATGTAACGATTGCGGCCGCCATGGCAGCCGCCGAGGGCAGCAACATAAAAATCGGAGCCGAGAACGTTCACTTTGCCCCCAAGGGCGCTTACACCGGCGAAGTTTCGGCTGACATGCTCAAGGCTATCGGCGTTGAGGTGGTCATTATCGGCCACAGCGAGCGCCGCCAGTATTTCGGAGAGACCGACGAAACGGTAAACCTGCGCACCAAGGCAGCTTTGGCCGCCGGTCTGCGCGTGATCCTGTGCCTCGGCGAAGTCAAGGATCAGAGACTGTCCGGCATTACCGACGAGGTAGTCGCTATGCAAACCAAGCTTGACCTGGCTGGAGTTTCCGCCGAGGAGCTGAAGAATGTCATTATCGCATACGAGCCTGTCTGGGCCATCGGCACCGGACTTACCGCAACTCCCGAGCAGGCAGAGGAAACCTGCGCCGTGATCCGCCGCGTGCTGGCTTCGATGTACGGTGACGACGTTGCCGAGACCGTAACCATTCAGTACGGCGGTTCGATGAACGATAAAAACGCTGCCGAGTTGTTGGCCAAGCCCGATGTTGACGGCGGACTTATCGGCGGAGCTTCACTCGTCCCCGAAAAGTTCACCGCGATCGTTGACGCGGCTCAGTAAAGCATAAACAATAATAAAGGCCGCCGCAATGCGACGGCTTTTATTCACCGTAATATGAAAGGCATGGTATTAAAATGGCAAAATACAGACGCGGACGCATAAACGACGAGGTCAAAAAGGAAATGGCAGGCATACTCCGCGACGTCAAGGACCCACGTGTGCGTGACGCCTTTATCAGCATAACCGCAGCCGAGGTCACGCCCGACCTTAAGTACGCCAAAATATATTACTCACACCTTCGCGGTGACACCAAAGAGGTGGCCAAAGGACTGAAGTCGTCGGCAGGATATATCCGCCACATGCTGGCACAGCGTATGAACCTGAGGATCACGCCGGAGCTTACCTTCATCACAGACAGCTCCATAGCCAACGGCGCGCATATTTCGTCGCTTATCAACGGGCTGACTTATTCCGATGACGGCGAGCAGAACGAGCAAGACGACGTAACCGACGAAGACACAAAGTCGCAGACTGCGGAGTCATCTGCGGAGCGTGCGGACACCGCCGCCGATTCCGGAGAAGGTAGCTCCGGAGGAACCGGCAATGAGTGAGCTGTCTGTGCTGACGCTGGAGCAGGTGTGTGACCGCCTGATAACACCTGTAAATACGCTGATCATTTTCCACGACCGCCCAGACGGCGATGCAACCGGCTCCGCCTTCGGTCTGGCACTGTTGCTTGAGTCTATGGGATCAGCGGTACGCTGCGTATGCTCGTCTGAGGTCAACCGACGCTATCGTTTTGCAGTCGAAGGCCTTCAGGACAGCGTGCTTCCCTGCTCTGTCCCGGACGGCTTTGACGCGCAGCGCGTAATCACGGTCGACACGGCCGCGCCTGAGCAGATACGTGAGCTGAGACAGCAGTACAGCATAGATTTCATGATAGATCATCATGCCAGGGGCACGCCCTACGCCGACTATCTTGTCCGGCCAGACGCCGCAGCCTGCGGTGAGATAATCTACGACATTGCCGCCGCTCTTATGGCGCGCGGTGCGATAAAGGCACTCCCCCCACGCTTTGCGGGACTGATTTATATGGCTATAGCCACTGATACCGGCTGCTTCAAATATTCCAACACCACCCCCGGCACACACCGCCGAGTCGCGGAGCTTATGGACGGTTCGTTTGACTACGCCGACTGGAACTTCAGGCTTTTCGACGCCAAAACGCCCGAGGCTCTGACGCTGACACATGCCGCCATCGAAAATATTCACTATTTTTACGATCGTCGCCTTGCTGTCGTGGCCATGGATCACGCCGCACTCAGCGCAATCGGCATCTCCTCCGACTACTACGACGGACTTATCGACGTTGCCCGCAGTATCGACGGAGTGGAGGTAGCGGTGTCGTTGCGTCAACCTGATGATCTACCGGTATTCCGCGTATCCACGCGCTCAAACGGGAACGCCGATGTATCTGCAGTTTGTGCACGCTTTGGAGGCGGCGGACATGCCAAGGCCGCAGGCTGTTCAATATCCGCGCCTGATATTACTGTGGCACTCGATATAATTGTCTCGGCGGTAGGCGAGATACTGAAATAAAACTTTATTTCTGATCGCGCCCTTACCGGTGCAGTTCCGTATAATGAAAAAGTCTTTTCGAGAGGGAACCTTTTTGAAAAAAGGTTCCCTCTCGAACTCTCCCACCAAGAACTTTTGTTATAATCGGACAAAAATTGAATTTTTCGAAGATTATCGTAAGACTTGTTTAGGCAGAGCATCGACATACCTTTGTCAGCAATCCGGACTCAGCCATTTGCGGCGCAGTTTTTGTTTTACGAGGTGCCTGTAATACATGGTAATCACATACGATGACATATCATCAGCGCTGAAAACTCCGTGGCGGCAGAATTCCAGATAAAGTGCACTTCCGGGCAGCAGAAGCTCATTTCTTATTCGCGTGCCAAGCCCGAAATGGTAAAACTCCGGGTGTCTACCCCAGTTATTGATGAATTCGACGGCCTGCTCTGCGGTAAAATAGCCGTCTATGATGACAAAGCAGTCGGTTATCATTTTATCAAGCATTTTATATTTCCCCTTCATCACGATAGTTGCCAAATATATTTTACTATCTTATGATAGTAATGTCAATACTACTTTTTAATAGTAAGATATAATGAGCAAGGGTGATGAATTTGAATATATATTTTCCGCGTCTGCGTGATCTGCGCGAGGACGCCGACATGGTACAAAAGCAAGTTGCCGCCTACCTCGGAATTGACCAACGAGTATACAGTAATTACGAAACAGGCAAGCGCGAAATTCCGGTACGGTTCGTCATCGCCTTAGCCGAGCTTTACGGCACCTCGACCGACTTTATTCTGGGTCGTACCAACAACAGAGGGACGAATATATGAAGCTCCGTGGTGTCCGCGCCGCTATCCTATACCTCCTTATACATCAAAAAGACGATATGGCACAATGCCATATCGTCTTTTTGATTTATAATCGTACCTTACACACCCTCGCGAAGACGGCGCAGCTGTTCTGCCTCGGTCGCGGTATGTGTGGAAACATGTCCGGGCAGAGGCATCAACTCGTCATTGATGGTGTCGATGATCCAGCTATCCTGCGGGAAGAAGAACTCATCAAACTCAAAGGGAGGTGTGATCCAGTTCTTAGCCCCGACTATAGCGACAGGAGCATCAAGATAGTCAAAGCACAGGTTGCTGATGTTATGTGCAACATCGTTGAGGAATGAGCCGCGGGCGCAGGCATCGGAAACCAGCACGACCTTACCGGTCTTTTTGACCGACTCTACTATCTTGGTGTAGTCCAGCGGCACAAGCGAGTGCAGGTTGATGATTTCAGCGTTTACGCCGTACTTTTCCTTGAGCTGATCAGCCGCCTTGACCGCACGGTACAGCACTGCACCTATTGTAATGATGGTAACATCAGCTCCACTACGGATAAGGTTGGTATCGCCTATTCTGATCTCGTAAGGCTCAGCGGGAACGCCTCCCTCATGGAACTGCTCGGGCATATCGTAAATTCTCTGACTCTCAAAGAATATGACAGGGTCAGTGCCGTTGAGTGCGGCAGTCATCAGACCTCTGGACTCATACGGCGTTGCGGGGAAGCAAACCTTAAGTCCGGGGATGTGGGCACACAGCGAGGTCCAGTCCTGAGAGTGCTGGGCACCGTACTTAGAGCCGACCGAAACACGCACGACCACCGGCATTTTGAGAATACCGGCACTCATGGCCTGCCACTTGGACAGCTGATTGAATATTTCATCACCGCAACGTCCGATAAAGTCGGCATACATCAGCTCAACTACCGCGCGGCCGCCGCACAGGCCGTAACCAACGGCACTGCCGATGATAGCTGCCTCGGAAATAGGCGCATTGAACAGGCGGGAATGCGGAATTGCTTCCATCATTCCGCGGTAAACCGCGAACGCGCCGCCCCAGTCACGGACGTCCTCACCGTAAGAGATCATGGTGGGGTCCTCATAATATTTGTCTATTAACGATTCGGAAATACCGTCGCGAATGTTGTACGCCTTCATCTTGCTGACAGGCTGTCCCTTTTCGTCAAGCGCGGTACGGATCTTGCCCTTGATCTTGACATAAGCGGGGCACTCTTCCTTAGGCAGTGTAACGTCGGGCTGTCTGTCATCCATTTTGGCAACATGGCCGTTGGAGAACATCATACGCTCAATAATTGCGGGATCTGCCTTGAAGTCGGCATAAGGAGAGAACGTCTTATCGGCGGCATGGCGGCAGATCATGGTCATACGCTCGACCGTTTCGGCGACGATATCGTCGAACTTGCCATCATCTGCGACCTTGGCATCTACCAGCGCCTTGCGGTAGGTGACCATGGGATCGTACTCTTTCCACGCGTCAAGCTCCTCCTTGGAACGGTAAGCGTTCTGGTCAGAGGTCGAGTGGCCTGAATAACGGTATGTAATGGTATCCAGCAGTACGGGACCTTCGCCGTTGCGCAGTAGCTTTAGCTTGCGCTCCATGGCATCAATAACAGCCAGCGGATTGAAGCCGTCTATACGCTCTGCATGCATCTGGCTGGGCGTAATGCCGGCGCCGAGACGTGCCAGCATATCGTAGGCCATGGTCTCACCGCGTGTCTGGCCACCCATGCCGTAGCTGTTGTCAAACACATTGAACAGTATGGGCATACCGCCGTTCATATCACCTTCCCACAGCGTACGGAACTGATCCATGGCGGCAAAGTTCATAGCCTCATAGACAGGGCCGCAGCCCAGCGAGCCGTCACCTGCGTTGCAGACCACGATACCGTTCTTACGGTTAACCTTTTTGTACAGCGCCGCACCGGTCGCGATAGGAGCCGAACCGCCGACAATAGCATTGTTGGGATATACACCGAAGGGCAGGAAGAAAGCGTGCATCGAGCCGCCAAGACCCATATGGAAGCCGTTCTGGCGTGCGAATATCTCGGAGAGTGTTCCGTAAAGAATAAAGCGTATGGCAAGCTCCTTGACCGAGTCGACCTTGCCCAGCTTTTCAACTGCGCGAAGTGTACGTCCGCCGATGAAGTTTTCCATGATCTTCATCAGCTCGTCATCGGACAGCTTGTTGATAGATGACAGCGATTTTGCCAGGATCTCGCTGTGCGAACGGTGAGAGCCGAAGGTGTAGTCGTCGATGCCGAGCAGGTAAGCCTGACCGACCGCGGCCGCCTCCTGGCCCATGGAGAGGTGAGCGGGACCGGGATATGTGGTTTCAACGCCGTTGTAGTTGCTCTGCGTCTTTATCTGGCTGAGCATGGACTCAAATTCACGGCAAATGGCTATATCACGGAATATACGCAGAAAATCCTCTGTGGTGTAGCGCGACTTTTCCTGCTCAATGGTTTTGTTATACTGGTTTACGGGAATATCCTCAAAGGTAATTTTGCCCGGTGCTCTCGTCGCAACGGGATCGACAAATAATGATTTAGGCATTTCAGTAAAATTCCTTTCTGTAATATTTTAAATCAGAGCTTGAACAGACATTCCCGTATGATCTCACTGACTGTGGGGTGCGGGAACACCATTTTTTTGAGCTGAGCGAGCGGCAGCTCAGAGCTGCACATCTGTGCGGCTCCGTAAATCATTTCGGAAGCGTACGAACCGACTATGTGCACACCGACCAGACGGTCGTGCCCCACGTCGTACACCAGTTTGCAAAAGCCGTTGCCACCCTCGGTTTCGGCCACATATCTTCCGGCATAGGCCATAGGCAGCTTGACTTCCTTGACCTGCATACCCTTTGCCTCGGCGCTCTCGCGGGACTCGCCCACAAACGCTACCTCGGGATCGGTGTAAATAACCGAAGGAATATATTCATATCTCATTTCATCGCGCACGCCGAGCATGTGATTGACGGCAACCTCAGCCTCTCGGTATGCGGTATGAGCCAGCATCAGCTTGCCGTTACAGTCACCGACAGCGTATACACCCGCAACGTTAGTGCACATATGGCGGTCGGTAACGATCGCACCGCGCTCCAGCTCTACGCCCAGCGTTTCAAGACCGACACCTGCAGTGGACGCACGGCGGCCTACCGACAAAAGCACGCAGTCGCATTCACACTTACACTCCTGACCGTCCTTCTCATAAACAACAGCGGAGGGAGTTACGGCCTGTACGCGGCTTGAAAGCTCAAACTTCATGCCGCGCTTGGAATATTCGTGCATAAGCACACGGCATATGTCCGCATCGGTGGGACCGGCGATTTTGTTCATCATCTCGATGACCGTGACCTTCACACCGACCGAAGCAAAGTAGCAGGCCATTTCAAGTCCGATAACGCCGCCGCCGATAACTGCCAGCCGCTCCGGCAGAGTGGTCATATCAAGAATTTCCCGATTTGTCTTGACAAAACCGGCCGCCAGTCCTTCCTTAACTCCGGGTATCGGAGGAACAGCCGCATCTGAGCCTGTTGCAATGCACAATTTCGAAGCGACGTAGCGGCCGCCCTTGTCATCTGATACTACAAAGCCGTCTTCGGTTTTGCCCTCGATTTTTGCGGCGGCGCTGATAACAGTGACACCGGCAGTCTTCATGGTCATACCGACACCGCCGACCAGTGTCTTCACCACCTTGTTCTTGCGGGCAATTACCTTTTCGTGGTCGAATGAAGCTCCCTCCACCGTCACTCCGAAAGCGGCGCTCTCGGTTGCGTGGCGATACATTTTGGCGCAGTTCAGCAGTGTTTTTGTGGGTATACAGCCTTCATTAAGGCACACGCCGCCCAGTGCGCGCTTCTCGATGACAGCAGTCTTGAGGCCGCCAGCCGCCGCGCGCTCAGCCGCCAGATATCCACCGGGGCCGCCGCCTATAACTATAAGATCAAATTTATCCATCTCGCATCCCCCTTATTTCAGTAAAAGAGCGGTAAAGCTCTCAAGATTTGCGCACAGCTCCTTGACAAACTTTGCGGCGGGACCACCGTCGACTGCTCTGTGATCGTAGGTCAGCGAAAGCCCCATTGCAGGATAGAATTCGTAGCCGTCGCCCTTCTGACGCGCCCGGGTTGTTATGTTGCAGACACCGAGAATACCGGTCTGAGGAGCGTTGATAACAGGCGTAAATGACTCAACGCCAAACGCGCCGAGATTGGACACAGTGAATGAGCCGCCCTTGAGCTTGTCGGGGTTTATAGCGCCGCTTCTTGCTTCGGCGGCCAGTTGCTTGACCTCTTTGGAAATTTCAATAAGCGATTTTTTGTCCGCGTCGAATATCACCGGCACGATAAGTCCGCGTGGAGTATCGATCGCCACGCACAGATTGACGCTGTGATAATGACGGATCGTATTGTCGTCCAGCATAATGGCGTTGAGATCGGGGTGATTTTTAAGCGTTCTTGACACTGCGAACAGCACCATATCTCCGATAGTGACACCCGCCAGATCGCCGCCCGCCGCCTTGAACTCGGCACGGGCACGCTGAATCGCGGTTGCGTCAAACGAATGATTGTTGGTAAGCTGGGCACCGGACGCCAGCGAATTCTTCATTGACTTGGAAATCGCGCGGCGGATTCCACTGAATTTAACATCGTCATATTCGCCCTCGGATACTGCCGGTGCAGCCTGCTCGGCAGATGCGGCGGGCTTGACTGCCGGGCCGTCTTTAATAAGGCGGCGGACATCGGCCTCGACTATTCTGCCGTGCGCA
>URHI01000033.1 GCA_900547565.1 uncultured Eubacteriales bacterium
GTTGCACGCCGCGGCGGACGCGATGACGGTATGTCCGTTAATGACAACCGAGATCCCGCTCGCGAAGCAGACCGTGACGGGCAGACACCGCGGCGGGCGCGTCAGAATCGTGAGCCTATACAGCAGGCGGTACCCGATGCCGCGCCGTCGTCAAAATTCGTTCATCAGTTCATACCGTATATACTTTTCGTGCTGGCACTGTTTTTTTCGGTCTGCTTTATTTGCGTGGGACTGGTTGATGCCGGCGGTGCCGTCGGCGTAGTCGGCCGTGCACTCAACGACTTTTTCTGTGGCCTGTTCGGCTGGCCGGCCTTTGTTCTGCCGTTGGTGCTGATTAATCTGGCGGTGTTCTGGCGCAATTATGTAGATATGGGGCTGGTGCCTCTGAAGCTCAGCTTTTCACTGCTGATACTGCTGGTGCTGTCGGCACTGGTGCAGGTCGTTACTATTGACTCGGTGGGTTCCGAAGGCTTTGCCGTGGCGGCGCTGTGGCGCAACGGTGTCAATCTGCGCGGCGGCGGTGTGTTGGGCGGTTTGCTGGGCGAGCTGAGCTACCGTGCGCTGGGCGTGCTGGGGTCGATGATAATACTGATCCCCATGATAGGCGTGCTGCTTATGTTCCTGTTCGGAACCACCCCACGCGGCATATGGCTGTATATACGTTACAAGGCCAAGGTTATTTCAGAGAAACGTCAGAGCCGCCGCCAAGCCATGGAGGAACAGGAGGACGGCAATGATGCAGGCATTGGCCGCAAAGCAGAACGCCGTGCCGACCTCAAGGCAGAGCGCCGCGAGCAGAAGCAACGCGAAAAGGAGGAGGCAAAGCGCCGTCGCCGGCATGAGATACTCAAGGGCAAGTCGGCTTCCGACGATGACACGGTGTTCAGCGAAAATCACGAGGTAATTGTAGGAGATCGTGAAAAGGACAAGGTGCCGCCGGCCCGTGAGGGCACAATACCTCTTCCTCCCGAGGACGACAAGCCGGCTGCTGCCTCGGTACCGTCGGAAGGGACTATTCCGTTGCGCCCGGCTGAGCCGGACAACGGAGAAGGGGAGACCGCTCCGACTTATGCGGCGTCAAGCGAAGCTGATACGTCAGCCAATAAGTCCGGCGCGCCGACCCAGGCTGACGGGAATATCGGCAAAAAACCGGGCAAAAAGACTCAGGTGCTGGATCCGGTTCGCCGCGGGAGCAACAGTGCCTATGTTGACGGATTGGAAAAAGATCCGGATTATAACGATCTCAACGACATAATACGGGGTATCGGTAAGGCAGGGGTACCGGCAGCAGAGCCGGCAGAAGCCCCCGCGGCGCCGGCGCGCCAGACAAAGCGACAGAAGGCAGACGAGGCCACGGTTGAGTCCATGGGTATGATAACCGATACCGAGGATATATCAGACCTCATGGCTTCGGACGAGGAGGAACCGGTAAAGGATCAGCCTACAGAATACGTTTTCCCGCCCATTGATCTGCTGACTAAGGATCCCGGCAACGCTGACGACTTTGCAAATGAGCTTCAGGACAATGCCAAGCGGCTTATGGACACGCTTCGTAGCTTCAACGTGCGCATAAAAGAGATAAATTACTCGCGCGGACCTACGATCACGCGCTACGAGCTGAAGCCTGATGACGGTGTGCGTATACGTTCGATTGCAAATCTGGTGGACGATATCGCACTGAGCCTTGCAACGGCCGGTGTGCGTATTGAAGCGCCTATTCCGGGCAAGTCGGCAGTCGGCGTTGAGGTGCCGAACAAGCATCAGGCAACGGTGTATCTGCGCACGCTCATTGAGTCGCAGACGTTTATTGATAGTCCCAGCCGCCTGGCAGTGTGCCTCGGTGAGGACGTAGCGGGCAAGCCGATTTTCTTCAATATCGATAAAATGCCTCACTTGCTCATAGCCGGTGCTACAGGTATGGGTAAATCGGTGTGTATCAACAGTATTATTATCAGTATACTCTACAAGGCCAAGCCGGACGAGGTCAAGCTGATACTTGTTGACCCCAAAAAGGTTGAGTTCAATATTTACAAGGATATTCCGCATCTGTACGTTCCGGTGGTCAGCGACCCCAAAAAGGCGGCGGGCGTGCTTGCAACGGCGGTCGCCGAAATGGAGCGGCGGTTTGAGCTTATTGAAGGTGTCAATGTTCGCGATATCAATAATTATAACAAGCTGGCCGAAAGCGATCCCGAAATTGAGCCGCTGCCACGCATAGTTATTGTTATTGATGAGCTTGCCGATCTTATGATGACGGCGTCAGATGATGTTGAAACGGCAATTTGCCGTCTGGCACAAAAGGCGCGTGCCGCCGGTATACACCTGATAATCGGTACGCAGAGACCGTCGGTTGACGTTATCACCGGTCTGATCAAAGCAAACATTCCGTCACGTATTGCCTGCAAGGTGTCAAGCCAAGTCGACTCGCGTACTATCATTGATATCGGCGGTGCCGAGAAGCTGATCGGACGCGGCGATATGCTGTTCGCACCGGTCGGAGCCATGAAGCCGATGCGTGTCCAGGGCGCGTTTGTCGGCGATATGGAAGTCGAAAATATTGTAGAGTTCATCAAGCAGCACAACTCTGAGGCGCACTATGACGACGAGTTTATACGTCGCATTGAGGAGGAGGCTGCAAAATGCGGCAACAAGAAGGGCTCCGGCGGAGCTGCCACGGCAAATATTGAGGATGTGGACGGCGACGGCACCGACCCTAAGCTGAGAGACGCCATCGAGCTTGCCATCGAGTCGGGTAAAATTTCGACCTCGCTGATGCAGCGGCGGCTTGAGGTGGGTTACGGCCGTGCCGCGAAGATCCTCGATCAAATGGAACAGCTCGGATACATCAGCGCGCCTGACGGCAACAAGCCACGGCGCGTGCTGATTACCAAGGAGCAGTTTATGGAGAAGGTTATCAATGATGACATTGATAATTGAAAAACAGGTCTTGCAAAAAGATATGCAGGACTGACGTTCAAAATAGCAGGAGAGGGGCTGTTGCATTAACAGCCCCTTTTACAGTCTGATTTGATCTGTCGTGTATTAGGCTTATGCGCAATAGATACGGCCGTTTTTGCTTTGCTGAGGTGTACACATGTCAAATGTGAAAAAATATATGCCGATTTTACAATAAAAATCGGCACTGATAAAAAAATTTTTCCGATTTCGGAAAAATATCTTTGCTAATCCCCTTGACAATGACGTGGCTATGTATTATAATAACATCATAAAAGCCCATAAAACGACATTTATGAAAGGCAGATAATACTGATGAAACAAACTAAAAAAACCGCCGCACCCGTTACTCAGCACACCGACAAAACCGAAAAGATGAAGGCGCTGGAAACGGCCATCTCTCAGCTTGAAAAGGATTTCGGTCAGGGAACAATAATGAAGTTGGGCGAAAACGCCCACATGGAGGTGCAGGCGGTACATACCGGTTCTATCGCGCTTGACATGGCGCTCGGTATCGGCGGTCTGCCTCGCGGACGTATAATAGAAATATTCGGGCCGGAGTCGTCGGGTAAAACCACCGTGGCATTGCACGTCATAGCCGAGGTGCAGAAAACCGGCGGAGAGGCCGCATTTATTGATGCCGAGCATGCGCTCGACCCGGTTTATGCCAAGGCGCTGGGCGTCGATATAAACAATCTGTTGGTGTCGCAGCCCGACTGCGGAGAAGACGCGCTTGAAATCACCGAGGCATTGGTGCGTTCCGGAGCGGTCGATATCGTGGTCATTGATTCGGTGGCGGCGCTGGTACCGCGCCAGGAAATTGAGGGCGACATGGGGGCGTCAAGTGTAGGTGTTCAGGCACGGCTTATGTCGCAGGCAATGCGTAAGCTGTCATCGGTCATTTCAAAAAGCAACTGTATAGTCATTTTCATAAACCAGCTGCGTGAGAAGGTGGGCGTTTTCTACGGAAATCCCGAAACCACCACCGGCGGGCGTGCACTCAAATTCTATGCTTCTGTGCGCATTGATGTACGCAAGGCAGATCAGCTTAAAAAAGGTTCGGAGATTTACGGCAACCGTGTTCGCTGTAAAATTGTCAAAAATAAGGTGGCGCCACCCTTCAAGGTGGCAGAGTTTGATATACTGTACGGCAAGGGCATATCGCGCTCGAGTGAAATATTTGACTATGCCATTAAACTGGAGCTTATCAAAAAGAGCGGCTCGTGGTTCTCTTATAATGGCGAGCGGATAGGGCAGGGCAAGGAAAATGTGCGCCGCATAATTGAGGATGACCCTGCAATTATGGCCGAGCTTGAGGCGAAGATCCGCGATATGAGCGAGCAGGCTGCCGCAATAAGCGAGGAATTTGAGCTTGATGAGGATAGGGACGACTCTGAGGAGGATTTTGACGTCAGTCTGATGAACGGTGACAACGAGTAAGCTGTGCTGACGGGCGCAAAATGGAGATTCATATAACACACGCCGCGCCCCGTGCGAGCGGCGGTATTTCGGTGAGAGTAAAAATCACGGATGAACAAGGACATAGCGAGACGAAAAGTCTGCACCTGACGGAGACCGACTGGCATGGGCTTGGGGTTGCCACGGGACAAAAGCTGACGCCGGATCAGTTTGATGAGCTGGATTGCGCGGCGGAATATTGCGCCGCACTGAATAAGGGGACAGAGCTGCTGTCATACGGAGCGAATTCACGGCATATGCTGGAGCTTAAGCTGCGGCGGCACGGCTATGATGCAGGGCTGTGTGCCCGAGTCGGAGAGGAGCTGTGTCGGCGAGGCATGATACGCGAGGACGATGATGCCCGCGCAATAGTGCGCATATGCCTGAGGTCGGGATACGGAGAGCGGCGGATCGCCATGAAACTGAAGCAAAAAGGGTATGGCGATGACGCAGTGCGCGCGGCGCTGGACGAGGTACCGGAGCGGGTATATATTGATAACTGTGCCGATTTGATACGCAGGAAATACGGCGGTGTGCCGGATGACGGCGATATGTGCCGCAAAATGATTGCCGCACTCACGCGGTACGGCTACGGCTTCGGCCAGATAAAGCAGGCGATAAAACTTCTTGGCGGCTGAGCATATAATGACCGGCTGAGGTAAAACGAATATCTGTGGGGGTAAAAATGCTGTATCTTACCGGTTTCAAAATAGCATCATCCCGGAACGAAGACGATTTTATACTAAACAGCTGCAAGCTGGACATGACCTGCTATGATCTTTGCAATGTGTATCCATTCAAGCTGTTTCCGGGCCGCGGTCTTGACAGACTTGAGTTTGCTCCGCTTACGTTGCTTTACGGCGGAAACGGCTCGGGCAAGTCCACACTGCTGAATATTATTGCCGAAAAGCTGAAGCTGGGGCGCGGCTCGACATTCAACAGAACGCCGTTTTTTGAGGATTACCTCGGATTTTGCCGTGCGACACTGAGCCGCGATATGAGTCTGCCAGAGGCAAGCCGCATTATCACGAGCGATGATGTTTTTGACTTCATGCTGGACATGCGCGCGATCAATCAAGGCGTGTCGCGGCATCGTGATGAGTTGTTCCGGGAGTACCAGTTATACAATGACCCCGCGCAACCGCAGTTCAGGCTGCGCTCGCTGGAGGATTACGATGAGCTGCGCCGCCGCAACCGCGCACGCCGCAAATCGACGACAAGATCGTCATTCGCGGCCGGTGAGCTGGAGCATGAGGTACGAGGGCAGTCCAACGGGGAAAACGGGTTTGCGTATTTTACGCATACGATCCGCGAAAATGCGCTTTATCTGCTGGACGAGCCGGAGAACAGTCTGTCAGCGCGCCGTCAGGTTGAGCTTGCGGAGTTTATCAGCCAGTCGGCGAGATTCTACGGGTGCCAGTTTATTATTTCTACACATTCTCCCTTTTTACTGTCGCTGCGCGAGGCAAAAATATACGATCTCGACGCGCGGCCGGTTAGTGTCCGGGCATGGCAACAGCTTGACAATGTCCGTGCGTATTATGAGCTTTTTGAGTCGCGGCGCGAAGATTTTGCGCAGTGATCTAAAGCATATACATGCGAAGATATTTGGACAAGAGCAATGCGCGCGACGTTTCAAATACATGCTTTTTCTTAAAGATCGGCATACAAAATACCGCAGTTTATTGCGACAATTAAATCAATAAAAAGCGCATAAGTGAGCTGAATAATAAGCTAACTTGCAGTACTTTGTATTTGGTTGGTTTCGATTGTGAAAGTGCCGCCCGCATAACGCGGGCGGCACAGATCGTTATTTCCTTTCGATAGGAAGCCAAATTTCAATGGTTCTGTCAGCATAACCGCCAACGATTCCCCAGTGGTAAACCGCAAGCTCCGGAGCATTGATCATCTGATATTCCTTATTCGAAAGCCACTCCGCAGCGATTTGTTTACGAATATCAAAGTATTCAGGAATTGGCATTTTCTGTTTCTCGGTTTCAAAAACAGCATACATCCTTTCAGGAATAATGATCTCTTCAAACTTGAATTTATCCATAAAGTCTATACCCGTGACCTTGCTATTGTATAGATTATCGCGTTCATAATTGTCCGTCGTGGCGGCAATATAAAAATCATATCCGTCATCATCCATATTCGTCAGAACGCAATATTCGGAAAGTTTGTCATTTGACATTCCTTTAAGCATCCACTGATGTGCTCTTGTGGTAATGAAGAAATCTTCTTCTTGTCTGTGACGCAACTCATCATATGGGGTGCCTTCAAAATGTCTTTTATAGCCGAGAAGTGTCATTTCGGGCTTTGTTTCAATTCGATAATTCATAATTGTACCGCCTTCCAAAAAAAATTTTAGTACAAGACGGGAGAAGGACTTGAGATTACTGCCGTTATTTCGAGCCTGCGACGGCAATATACCGTGGAATTTCTGGAATGCTTTTGCAAAGCTGTCCGGACTTTCATAGCCATACTTCAGCGCAACGTCAATAACCTTTGCTGTCCCTGTGGCCAGTTCCGTACCGGCAAGCGACAACCTGCGATTCCGGATATATTCGCCGATGGTGAAACCGCAAAGAATACTAAACACACGTTGGAAGTGATAGCTTGATGAAAAGCTCTGCGCTGCGACCGTCTCGTAATCAATCGGTTCTGTCAGATTATCTTCGATATAGTCGATAGCCTTTTGCAATCCAATGATCCAGTCCATATTATCCCTCCTTGTTTGCCGTTATTATATCAGAAGGTGAATTGTATTTCCCGATATTCAGTGCTGAGTATGGTCGGATTGGCCTTTACAGCAATAAGTTGTTATTCTTTACAGATAAGTATTATATCAAATAAATCAGTAAATGAAAAGACGATAGTCCGCAAAAATCTTCTTTTTATCACCGGCCTGCCCGACAGGATTCTGAACCACGTTTTGCGGCTGAGTCTGCGGAGGGCGATTTTTTCACCTACTTTGCCGCAAAACAACAGTTTGCCGCGCAAACTGAGAGGTTCGATATGTGGACAAGCAAAACCCAAAAAGAGCGACACCACGGTGTCACTCTTTTTGTGCTTTGGCCTGCCCGACAGGATTCGAACCTGCGGCCTCAAGAGTCGGAGTCTTGCACGCTATCCAGCTGCGCCACGGGCAGATGTTCCACTTGCATAGTATATCACACCCAAGTCAAAATTTCAAGTACAATTTCGGAATTTCCGTGAAAAAACCTTTATTTGACTGTTGAACCGCGTCGGTGTCTGTGGTAAAATGTTATGTATAGTCTGACACTGATTATTAGGGAGGTCGTTTCATGTTTGCTTTGTGGTTGGCTCTTGGAATTCTTGGACTGCTGATATTAATTGACGTTGTTTTTGCTTTGGTTCTGATAAAACTGTTCCTGGTGCGCAAGCCGTATGAGGACGAGCGTTATATACTTGAACACGCTCCCGAATCGTGGAAAAAGTGCTCGGAAGTAATGCTGCGCGGACTTGACTGGATGGATGCACAAACGTGCGAGCCGGTCGAGATCAGATCCTACGACGGGCTTACGCTGCGCGGCATATTCATACCAGCCGACCGGCCTACCGACCGCACACTGTTGTGTGTTCACGGATACACCAGCACCGGTCGAATGGACTACAGTGCTTCCGCGCCCGACTTGCATGCCCTCGGCTATAACCTGCTTCTGCCCGACAACCGCGCCCACGGACACAGTGACGGGAAGTTAATAGGATTTTCATGTGTGGAATACCGTGATATTATTTTGTGGTGCAGATATCTTGAAAAACGACTGGGTACCGATTGCCGTGTTGCACTCATGGGCATATCCATGGGAGCGGCAATTGTTATTAATGCTGCGGGGGAGCCGGACTTGCCCGGCTGTGTACGCGCTGTTGTGGCAGACTGCGGATTTAGCTCGGGGTGGGAGGAGATGAAATATCAGCTGAAGCAAATGAAAATCCCGTCGTTTCCGGTGCTTGGCACAGCTAATATGCTGTTGCGAATTTTCGGCGGATATTCATTGCGCCGACACACACCCCTTGAGAGTGTTGCCCGAATAAAGGTACCTCTTTTGATTGTTCATGGGTTGGACGATGACTATGTTCCCACTGAAATGGGGCGCAGGCTGTACGCGGCGGCGCATTGCGACAAGCAGCTGATGCTGGTTGAGGGAGCACGGCACGGCCAGAGTTACATAACCGCGCCAGAGCGCTACCAGCGGGCGTTCCGCGAGCTTTGTGAGCGCGCCGGCATGTGAGAAAAGCATACCGGGCTATCAGCACTTGTGTATATA
This sequence comes from uncultured Eubacteriales bacterium, assembly GCA_900547565.1. Lineage (GTDB taxonomy): Bacteria > Bacillota > Clostridia > Oscillospirales > CAG-272 > UMGS1002. The sequence goes on from URHI01000033.1 coordinate 8,706, forward strand.
CATTCTTGTCATACAGGGTTCACCGTCGCCCTGTACCATGCAAAGAAATTTCCAGCCGTAACGCTCATAGAACGACGTATGATCGGTCACAAGATATAGGGTATATATCCCTTTGCTTTTCATGTCGCTACATACAAAGTTCAGTAGCTTGCCGGCAATGCCCTCTCCACGCCTGTCTTTTTCCGTATATACTGCGCAAACATTGGGGGTCAGGTCTTTTCTGTTGTGAAAATCGTTTTCGATAACACCCATTCCGCCGATGATTCTGCCGTTCTCCAGCGCAACATACCATTGCGGTACGGGCGCACAGCCTGTCAGGCACTCATCCATGCTGTCCATATAGGCCTTTTTCGGAATTCCCCATTTTTCGTGAAACCACTGCGCAGCCATCTCTTTTATGCCGGGCATGTCTTCAAGTCGGATTATTTTATAATTACGATTTTCTTTTTGTCCGGTCATTTGCATTTTTTACTTCGAAAGGTTTCGTTATACTTGTTTTTGCCTATTCAAGATATATTGCCCGTAAGCGGCTGATATCGCTGTCCGAAAGCCCCAGCCCGTCATGAAGAAAGCCGGCGGTGCCGCCGAATCGCGCGTCCAGCTCGTCGAACATGGCCTGCAGGTACTCCCGACGAGAGGTCAGAAGATTGTTGAGTGACGAGGCGGTGTGTAGGCTGAGTGCTGCTATGCTGACACCTAGATATATCAGCAGGTTTTTCCAGCGGCAGGTGCGATTGGTGGACATATAGTCCTTCATTATCTCCTCGCGCGACACGCCGAGTGCCAGAAGAACGGCGGCGCTTGCAACGCCGGTGCGGTCTTTGCCCTGTGTACAGTGCCACAGTGTGCCCTCGGGACTGCATATCAGCATGTTAATGATACGGGCAAAGACATCAAGTGGCAGTTCTTCGCGGACCATGAGTCGGTAAATGTCGGTCAGGTGTCGACGCGTACCGCCCTGCACTGCCATAAGGCGGTTCAATTCATTGCGCCGGTTGTGTCGGTTAATTGAGGGATTCTGGCTGTCGTTCAGCGGGGGAAGGGGGCAGTAGTCAATGCCCGAAATGTATACGTCCGGTCGCTCCGACCGCTCCGACGGGCTGCGCAGGTCGATTACACGACGTAGTCCGAGCCGGTCGTGCAGGCACGCTGCGTCGCCTGGAACAAGCGCGGCAAGATGTCCGCTACGATAAAGCAGTCCCGGACGTATGTGCCGGCCGTCAGATGTCGGTATGCCTCCAAGGTCGCGGAAATTTTTTATACTTCTGATTTTGTGCTTCATTTGATATTCCTCGGATAAATGATAAATACATTTTAACACATACCATGGCTGTTGTCTATATGTTTGTGAAGGTTTTTGTCGCAAATTTTTCACGCCAAAAACACGCTCGGTTGTTGACACCCCACGAGATAAATGGTACAATTAAGTATAAAGATTGTATAAAGATAATATCATCCGCGTCGGCGCGGGGCAGGGGGGATGTTAACATCAAAACAAATGTAAAAAGTATGCGTGCGGAAATGTATGCCAAATTCAGGGAGGCTGCGGTGTCAGCTCTTCCCATTATTGTAATAGTCGCGCTTCTGTGTCTTATGGTCACGCCATTGCCGACAGGACAGCTGCTGGGATTTCTGATCGGTGCGCTGTACATAATTGTGGGCACCGGCCTGTTTACCATGGGGGCAGATTCCTCTATGACGATCATCGGCAACCGTATCGGCTCAACGCTGACGCGGTCCAAAAATTTGCCGCTTATACTGGCGATCAGCTTTGTGCTTGGGGTGGCTGTAACGGTCGCCGAGCCGGATCTGCAGGTGCTTGCCGAGACCGTTCCTCATATAGACAGCATGGTTCTTATTATTACAGTCGGTATTGGGGTAGGATTTTTTCTGGCAGTCTGCATGCTGAGAATTTTCATAGGAATTAAGCTCAAGTGGCTGTTGCTGGGCTTTTATGCGCTGGTGTTTGTGCTGGCCGCATTTTCAGATCCTAATTACCTCAGCATTGCCTTCGATGCCGGAGGGGTTACGACCGGACCTATGACGGTTCCGTTCATTCTGGCGCTGGGTGTTGGTGTCGCCAACATACGTAGCGACCACGAGGCAGGTGCCGACAGCTTCGGCCTTGTTTCGCTGTGTTCTATTGGACCCATTTTGTTTGTGCTTATTTTGGGCTTTATTTTCCCGGACGGTGATGGCATCAGCTCAATCACCGCTTTTGATTGGAGTGCAACGACCGACATCGGTTACGCATTTTTTCGGGCAATACCGTCATATATGCTGGAAATGGCCAAGGCGTTGTCTCCGATTGTCGTGATATTCTTGTTGTTTCAGGTGTTTTCATTCAAGCTGTCTGCAAGAGGCTTCTTAAAAATATGTGCGGGTATTTTGTTTACATATGTGGGATTGGTGCTGTTTCTGACCGGTGTCAATGTAGGCTTTTCGTCGCTCGGCGCGGTGCTTGGCTCCGCTATGGCAGGCGGCTGGACAAAATATTTGCTGATCCCGCTTTCAATGTGCCTTGGTTGGTTCATAATCTCGGCAGAGCCTGCGGTTTATGTACTTGAAAAACAGATCGAAAGCGTAAGCTCGGGTGCCATCTCGGGGCGTGCAATAAAGCTGAGTCTGTCTGTTGCTATCGCGCTGGCAATGGGGCTGTCCATGCTGCGCGTGCTTACCGGTATTTCTATTATGTGGATACTTGTTCCGGGATATACTGTCGCGCTTGTGCTTATGTTTTTTGTGCCAGATATTTACACGGCTATTGCATTTGACTCGGGCGGTGTCGCATCCGGTCCTATGACGGCTACATTTATGCTTCAGTTCATGATCGGTGCCTGTACCGCCAACGGCGGCAATGTACTTACCGATGCGTTCGGAATTGTGGCTACGGTAGCCATGATGCCGCTCATTTCAATTCAGATACTTGGGTTTGTCTACGGACGCAAGCAACGCCATGTGGCAGTCGAGCAGGTCGCGGACGATGACATTATCGAGCTGTGGGGGTGAGTTTATGATACATGAAACACTGTGCCCGGCTCCTTATATGCCATAGGAAAGGCGGGAATCAGTTTATGAATTATGTTATTTCGATAATTGATCCATATATGCTGGATCAACTCAGCGATATATGCAGGCAGCTTGAGCTGCCGTTGACGTTGATCATTCATGGCAGGGGGACGGCTACCAAAAGTATGCTCGAGCTGCTCGGTATTGTGGGAACAAAGGAACGCCGGGTTGTGCTTACCATTGCCGATAAGGAGCGCACTGAGAAGCTCATTGAACAGGAACGGCGGCAGTTGTACATTGATGCGCCTGGCCACGGCATTATAGTGGCGGTACCGATTAAAAGTGTTGGAGGAGGGAAGACCTTGTCATATCTCAGTGGCGGACGCAGCACAGGGAGGCAGCCTGAGCTGAATTATGATTACGAGCTAATTTTAGCGATTGCCAACGAAGGATACACCGATGCTGTTATGGATGCTGCCCGTGAGGCGGGGGCACGCGGCGGAACTGTTCTGCACGGCAAGGGAACCGGGTCTAAGGATGCGGAGAAATTCTTCCGGGTTTCCATTGCGCAGGAGAAGGAGCTTATCCTGATTGTTGCCAAGAGCGACGAAAAGGCTGCTATTATGAAGTCAATCGTCACCAATGCGGGCGTCAATACCGAGGCCGGTGCGGTGGTTATCTCATTGCCGGTCAGTGAGGTCGCGGGGTTTGGCGTGCTGACCAAAAGTGAGGAATGAGTTGGAATGACTGTCAGTTCGGTCATGCGTGAGAAATTGTTTTGGCCTGAGAAGTATTATAGATATTGTTTATTTGTAACTGAGAGAGTGGTCAGAAGAACTCGCTGTGAAGTTAGTATGAATGAAAATCACTTTACTGCTAAAAGGCGGTAAAGTGATTTTTTATGTAAGTTAGTTGGACTATGGAGGCTACAGAGATATTGTCTTACAAGGACGATAAGAAGAATACAGGAATATCGTCCTTGTAAGACGATATTCCTGTAGCTCCTGGTGCAAAGTGTCTATATTTCATTTCGAATCAAAATTGAAACAATAGTATGTCTTGCAAACATCATTTCTTTATCGTAACATATAGACTGAAAACTTTATTTTCCTGTAATGCAGTCGGCAACATATATGCCCATCGCACCCGATTGCGAAAGTCCACGGCAGATTCCGCTTCCGTCACCGATAATGTAAACATTGGGTACCAGCTCAAAACGGTCGTTCATGAATACAGGACGAATTGAGTAATATTTGCTTTCACAGCCATACAGCAATGTGTCGTCGTTAGCGGTTCCGGGAGCGACCTCGTCCAGAGCGTACAGGGTTTCAATAATGTTTGTAAGCGTACGGTGCGGCAGAACCAGCGAAATATCACCTGCGGTGGCCTTGAGGGTCGGGATGACACTGTTTTGTCCGAGACGGTGCTCATTTGTCCGGCGGCCGCGGATCAGATCACCGAAGCGCTGAACCAGCACGTTGCCGTTTCCTATCATGTTTGCCAGACGGGAAATATTTTCGGCGTATTGTGTCGGCTGGTCGAACGGATCTGTGAAATGTATGCTGGAAAGTATCGCAAAGTTGCAGTTGTCTGTTTTTTTGTCCGGTTCGGCAAAGGCGTGACCGTTTGCCGTAATTATACCATGGTTGTTTTCAGCAGAAACTATTCCGCCCTTGTTGAAACAGAACATGCGGCAACGATCTTCAAATGTTTTTGTTTTGTATAGGATTTTCGGCTCGTATATCTTGTCCGAAAATTCGCGCCAGATGAGGTCCTTCATTTCAACGCGAACGCCGATGTCGACCGAATTTGAACGCATACGCACGCCGTGCTCGGTGCAGAAGCCCGACACAAATGCAGCGCCGCCGCGTCCGGTAGCAATGATTACGTCTTTGGCGGTCAGCTCGTCTCCGCCGGCGGTGTGGATTACATATTCGTCCTCGCCTCCGGAAATACCGGTACATTCACAGTTGGACCGCATTTCAACGCCCATATCGGCCAGTGCGTTAATGAGGTTGCGCATGGTCAGGAAATTATTGTCGGTACCGAGATGTTTGACGTTCATGTCCAGCAGGCGAAGATTGTGTTGCAGACACTTGAGCGCCAGTGCCGTGTTGGAGCGATATATTTCGGGCACACCTGAGGTGCAGTATTCATTGAGCACCTTGTCTACTTCGTTGATATAGAAATTTGCTCTGTCGTCGCCCAGTTCCTCACCGAGAGTTCCGCCGTATGCGGTTCCGAGATTGAATTTGCCGTCCGAAAAGGCGCCTGCTCCGGCAAATCCCGAGGTGATTGAGCATATTTTACAGTGTGCACAGGTCTTATCTTTACCTGCGGGGCAGTGGCGGTGGTCAATCGTGTTGCCACGCTCAAGTATAACGGTTTTGAGCGAGGGATCGTTACGATGAAGACGGTAGGCTGCCATGAGGCCTCCGATGCCGCCGCCGATGATGGCTACATCGAATTTTTTCATTTTGTACCTCTTTATATCTGTCGCAATGCAGATAACGGTGCTCCGGCTGTGAATTACATGTTTCTATGTTACCGGCAGGCCGTGTGTTTCCACAAAAACTTATTATATCATACCGGTACATTTATGTCAACACATTTTTTGGTATGCTGCCGTCGGCGGACAAATAAAACGGCAGGCAGGTCGCATAATAATAGTGTGAGGTGAGTGAATGAAAACTGACTGGCAAAAATTAGCATCACAGATGATATGCATAGCACTGGGCTTTGTGGCGGCGTATTTTGCCGTGCGGTATCTGCTTGTGGCATTGCTGCCTTTTCTGATTGCCTGGGGAATTGCACTGATTGCTTCACCGGCTGCGGCTTGGCTTGCCGGGAAAACACACCTGCCCAAATGGTTATGGGTGCTTTTGCTGTTGATACTCGGACTCGGTTCCATAGCAGGGGTGCTGTGTGTGGCGGTCGACAGGCTGATTTTTGAAACAGGAGAACTTATGTCGCAGCTGGGCGAGGTACATGCGGCGGATATCTCGGCCATGATAGACAGTGTGCTCGAACGTTGGCCGTTGCTTAATGAACTGGCGGGAGCGGGTGGCGAGGCACGGGAGAGGCTGATTGCAATGCTTGTTGACTCGCTCAGCGGAATATTGACGCAGCTTGGCAGTTGGCTGTCTACGGTTGCCCTCAGGGCAGTTGCCGGACTGCCGTCAGGACTGTTGGCGCTGACAGTTACCATTGTTGCCTGCTTTTATTTTACATTGCAGTTGGACGCCATACACGCGGCGCTGTCGTCGCTGCTACCCGAACGCACACGTGAGGCAATGTCGGGTGGCAGTGAAAATCAGTCTATGAGCAGAAGGGTGACGCGCGGACTCGGACGCTGGTTCCGCGCTTACATGATACTGTTTCTGATGACGTTTGGCGAGCTTTTTATAGGTTTTGTCATTCTCGGAGTGGATTATTCAATGCTGGTCGCGTTACTTGTTGCGGTGGTTGATCTGTTGCCGGTCCTCGGAACCGGGACGGTGCTTGTGCCGTGGGGAGTTTGGTGTCTTATTACTGGTGGGGTTGGCCGTGGGATAGGCTTGCTTGTGCTTTACGGCGTGATTACCGTGGTACGTCAGGTCGCAGAGCCGCATATTGTGGGCGGAAGCTTCGGCATGCACCCGCTGGTGTCACTTATAGCCATGTATGTGGGCTTTAGGCTGTTCGGAGTTGTCGGTATGATAGTATTTCCGGCGCTTGTTGTACTGCTTGGCATTTGGCGTCCATGGGAGGCGTGACAACAAAAAATCACTTCGCCCGGGCAGGGTGAAGTGATTTTTTGTTATTTACGGGTTTTATTTGTTTTTCATCAGGTCACGGATCTCGGCCAACAGTTTTGCCTGCTCGATAATGCTTGCGTCAAGCTGTGCCTGCTTTTCGGCGGCGGCGGCAGCAGCGGCGGCAGCTTCTGCGGCCTTGCGGTCGGCATCGGCTTTGGCGGCTTCGGCAGCTGCCTTG
>URHI01000034.1 GCA_900547565.1 uncultured Eubacteriales bacterium
CCGTCGTTACGGCAGGGTCGCCGGTCGTGCCGGGCGCCGTTGTGTCGGGTGTCATCGGAGCGGTAGTATCGGGCGTTGTCGGTGTGGGTGGCGTCGGAAGCACCTGCGTGCTTAAGACGACTGCCGTGGCGGACGTGCCTTCGCCACTGTCGGGTGTGCCGCGAAGGATCAGGCGACATGACAAAATTGAACCTACATCATCAAGCGTGGGAATGTAGCTGTCCGTCACTGCGCCCGGTATAACGTGCCCGTCGCGCAACCACTGGTAGCAGAGCGTCACGGATCCGATATCCCATATATCCGATGTGACCTCCGCACGGTAAGTGCCTGCCGATTCACTGACGCCGACCGCGGCCCGAACAGCCTGTTCCTTTCCGTCCTCAACGCGAAGCTCCAGCGAATACAAAGACATAACTGCGCCGCCGAGCAATCCGAATGAGTATGTCCCGGCCGACTTCTGACAGCTGACATCGGTACCGTTGGGCTGTGTGAGTGTCAGCTTTCCGGATTCCAGGTCAAAACTGAACTTCCAGTTGTTGGCCGATCTCAGCCATGACGGATCCGATACATCCACCGCCTGTCCTCCGAACGTGAAGCCGCTGTCGCCGACGCTGAGAATTCCAGGAATTATGTCGCCGTTGCTGCTGAAATCGGCGCGCAGATCAAGCTCAAAGCTGTTGTCACCGAAGACGATCGGGCTTGACAGCGTCAGTCGTGTCGCATCGTCGAACACATAGCCGAAATCGCTTTGCACAAAGTTGACAGAGCCTTTTATGGCCGTCATGGTGTAGTTGCCGCTGTCATCGGTGAGCGAATTGTTGAAGTTGAAGATTATTCTGTCGCCTGTGCCACGGTTGACACCCTTCTGCTCTACCAAGATGTAGTCGATAAGCGCCGAGTTGGATGCGCCGGTCGTGCCGGAAACGCCTGAGTTGGTGAACTTCAGCGCCGAATTCATTGCCTTGCTTGCTACACTGACGCCGTCCCGGAACAGAGTAACCGTGCCGGCTGAGGCATTGTAGTCGATGCGCCAGGTGTGCGGTTGTGTGAAATCTGCAGGGGATACTGTCAGCTTGACATATTGTGACGAGCTTAAACGCACGCGGAAGCCGGGGTCGGACACATTGGCGAAAATGGTGTTGGAGCCATCGGCGCTGTTGAGTATGCCGGTGTTTTTGGAGAATGTTCCGCGCACCTCAAATGTCCAGTCGTACGAGGGTGAGAGCTGTATTTCATCAAACGAAAAATTGTTGGAGGCGTATTTGAGCTGAACAGACTCAGCGCCGAAGCTGCCGCCCTGGGCGCTCAGCGTGACAAGACCGTTCTGCTCTGTCAGCGTGTTTTCAAAATCAAAGCTGTAGCTGCCTGACTCCTGCCGGTTGTACCACACGCGGAGGCTGTCGAGTGACGCGAACTTGCCGGCTGTCGTTATGCTGCCGGTGCGGCCTATCTGTGACAGCGTCATGGGGCCGGGGAGAATTTCGGTGGACTGCAGCTCGCCGTCGCGGTAGAGATAAAGCAAGTTCAACTCGGCACGGTAATAAAGCCGCCAGGTATTCATGGTATAGAGATCGTCGGTGTTGCGGACCGACAGCGTAATGGCGGTTCCCTCATTTCCGGTCGCGCCGTAACGTACCTTGAAGCCCTTGGTAGTGCCGTCCGACAGATTGATATACACCTGCGCAGAGTTGTCGGGGCTGCCGATAACGGCAAACTGTTTGGAGTCGCCCTCCAGCCGCATGGTAAACTCGATAAGCCAATCTGAGGTCGTACGCAGACGTATCGGTTCACTCATGGCGTACCATGTGACACCGTCAGTAAAGGTTAGCGCGGTGGTTTCTTGAGTATACTTTTCAGCACCGTCCCGAAGCTCCAGCGTGATACTTCCGGCGTTGGGTGTCAGACTGCCGTTGAAATCCCAGCTGAGCGCCGGAGCGGAAGCCGGCACGGCCACAGCACCGTCCGGATATTTGCAGTCGGGTGCAAGTGCCTGAGCAGCGGTGTTCTGTGCCATAAGGCGGCCGCACAGGTTGTGGCCGGCCTGCGACAGATGCAGATTATCGCTGTTGATCAGCTCCGGATCTGCCTGAATATACGGCTTCATCTCACAGCCCATATAGATGTTGTCCATCTCGGATACTATTCGGTTGTGCTGTGAACGTATCCAGCTGGTATAGGCGCGGTCAGAGGAGAAATACTCGAATATGGTGCCGAATTCAAAATCCATTTCGGTCAGGAGATTGTTGAAGGTGGCAGTCACCTTGGCGTAGTAGTCGGCATTGAAATTTGAGCCTGTATCGGCCGAGCCGTGGTTGAAGTAGAAAAATTCGCGGTATATCTCGAAACGGTCGTTGTCGGCCATAAGCGCTTTGACACGGTTATATTCTTTTTGGGCTCCGACATATGTTGCACCGTTTGCCTGCCATGCGGCAATGTTGATGCCGGGGTCGGCGGCGTTGATGAACAGTATTTTTTCGCCCGTGGTCGAATACCACTCGTTGGCAAATGAGCCGCGCACGCCCGGCACTGCGGTGCCGGTCCCTGCGGTTGTTGCCAGACTTATCGGATTTGTGTTGGAGTTGGCAGCCTGTGTGTTGCCGTCATATCCGATGTCGTAGGCGGTGCCGGGCTTGACACGCTCGGACAGCGTGGCATCGCCGCCCCGGCCGTAGGCATTACTCTGACCTGCAGACATGACGATGTCTATCTGTGCCTTGACTATTTTGTCGATCTTCAGCGTCGCCGAAGTGCCCGAGTCCGACGTGGCGGTGATGGTGATGGGTGAGTCGGTCACGGCCTTGGCGGTGATGACACCGGTTGTGCTTACCGTAGCTGCCGGATTGTCGGAGCTGAAGCTGATCTTTCCCTCAAGTCCGTGGTCAAATGTGTAAACGTCATCATATTGAAGCACAAAGCCAAGCTCTGCCGAGCGGATAAAATGCACACGGTAGACTGAGGTCATGCCGTCTGCAGTTGCTGTCACGTAGCCGTAGCCGTCGTTCTCTCCGTCGGCCAGAGCTGCCTTGTACACTCGGACGGTCACGCCGTCTGGGGCAGTGGCACTAAGGCGCGGTATACGTGGGCGACCGGAGGGAAGAAATACGGTGTAATTGTATTGCTCCGGCGAAAAATCAAGACTGTAGCCACCGTCAAGCGACAGTGAAGTCAGGCGCGGTGCCGCTGTGTCCTGCGCCGCTGCGGGAAGAGACAGCAGTGTCAACGTGAGCACAAGTGCGATCATGGCGGCCGTCAGCCGCGGGAGTGATTTCATAGCTATGTATCTCCGTATTTATACTAAGGTATATTTTTTGTTGAACTGTCGGCAGAATTTTTCGGCGACACTGCCGGGTGTGACCTCGAGCGTCAACTCGGGGCACTCGTCAAATGCCGATTCCGAGATCCGGGTAACGCTTGCCGGAATACGTATACGGCGCATTGAGCGCGCCCTGTAAAACGCCCCCGCCATTATGGTGGTACAGCCGTCAGGGATGTCAAGCTCTTCAACTGCGCACTCGGAAAAAGCGCCGTTGTTTATCTGCTCAAGCGTATCCGGCAGACTGACACGGCGCAGATTGTACGCACCGTAAAACACATAGTCCATCATGACCTTTACGCCGTGCGCCACGGTGTAGCTGTCGCGCGGGTCGTAAATGGGATAAAAGGCAAAGCGCTCGCCGCCATCCAGATAAAGCGGCTCGTCGGCGGGACGGTGAGCTGAGTCACCGTAGGGGCAGTCGTCGAACTTTTGGTTGGCACCGCGCCAGACACGGCGGCGGTATATCCAGTCGCGGTCGGCAAGTGAAACGGGCGGGAAGCTGTCGCCTATTGACTGCATGTGACGGTCCGTCCAGGCGCGCAGCCTGCCGAGCAGCTCGGAATACGCCGGGTCGGATGCCAGATTGTGCATCTGATAGGGATCGCGCTGATTGTCGTACAGGTGCTCCTCGGCATCGCGCAGCCATATGCCGTAGGTGTAGTTTTTGTTGCGTATGGCGCGCCATTCATAACCGTCGGCATAAATTGCGACCGAGCCGGTACCCTGCATGAAGGCAAATTCAGGCGCGTTGCTGTCACGCTCGCAAAGCAGCCCCGACATGTCCATCCCCTCGACCTCGGCGGGAATGGGCAGGTCAAGCATGCCGAGCAGTGTAGGCATGATGTCAACGGTGGAGATGGGGGCATCGCACTTGCGGGCATGTGCGCCTCCCGGCAGACGTATGAGAAACGGTACCCGTGCCGCTTCATCGTAAAACACGCTTTTCTGCCGACGACCGTGCGAGCCGAAGCATTCGCCGTGATCGGAGGTGAACACGACAATTGTATTTTTGTCAAGCCCGTATTCACGAAGCGCTGCCATTATGCGGCCGACGTTGTCGTCAACATTTGCTATCATGGCCTCGTAAATGCGCCGCCATTCCGGCAGACGCGCCCTTGTGCCGTCCGACAGATGCGCCCAGATGTCTCCGTGCGGGTCATCTTCTGTCGAAAAGTTGGGCGGATTGGGAAAATCGGCGCCCTCAAGACGGTTGTAGCATTCCTCGGGTACATTGTCGCGCCGCCAAGGGCCGTGAGGTGTGCTGTAGGACAGAAACATGGCGAACGGCCGGTCGGGGTGCTCGCTGTAATATTTCATGCGGTCAATGCACAGGTCGGTCTGGACGTCGGGCATGTAGCGGTCGCCGGCGCATATGCGCTCGGGAGTGTCAAGGTGATAAAATGCCAGATCGCCGTAATAGGCGTGCGAAAATCCGTAGGCGGCCCAGTAGTCATCAAAGCCGAGCCGGTGTTCTCCGGGCGGTGTGAATGAGTTCTTGGGATCGTAGAAGTTGCGCAGCTCGTCGCTGTACAGGTGCCACTTGCCTATGTAGGCCGAACGGTAGCCGTTTTCGGTCAGCACGTGACCGATGCAGCGCTGATGCGGGTTGAAGCGTATTTCATTTATCACCATTCCGTTCGAGGTGCAGTTGCGGCCGGTGAAAAGGCAGGCGCGGTAGGGTCCGCATACGGGGTTGGATGACACAGCCTCGGTCATGTTGACGCTTTCAGATGCCATGGCATCGAGATTGGGGCAGATGTGGTGTGTGCCGCCGGCATAGTCGGGAATGTCATAGCGCATCTGGTCGGCGAACACATACAGAAGATTGTAGCGCGGCATATTTTATGTTACTCCTTAATTATTGCTGATCCTGTAATACAGGTACATTAATTATTGTATCATAATGAAACCGGAATGTCAAATAAAATGGAGGTGGGATTTATCGTCGATGTGAACAAAAATTGTTCAAAAACGCTGTGCAAACCGCTGAAATAAGCGTAGATTAACAGCGAAACATGCAACCGGGGGTTGACAGAGAGGAGGGTTGATGCTATAATCTGTAATACAACCTGTAAAACAGGTATACAGCTAAAAAAGGACTCGTGCCCATGAAAAAGATAAAAGTCTTAGCCGCGCTGTTACTGTGTGTAGCCGTGCTGGCTGCCTGCGAGGATGCCAAAACGCCCGGAGATACAACGACGGATACATCGGCTGCAACGGACACCACAGTCAATACAATACTGCCGGAGGATACGACCGCTCCTGCTGACACCACAACTTTGAAGCCGGCTGATACCACGACCGCCAAGCCTGCCGAAAAACGGCTCGGCGCAGCTGCCAAATACCGGCTGTACGACCTGCCGGTCGACCGCGCCGTCCAGCAGTTTGCACTTTTGCGCGCTGATGACGGAATGTACATATTCGCCGTTCAGCGGGTGGATTCAACGCTGTATCTTTCGCGCCTGCGCGTAGGGAACGACGGAATTTCGGCTAGACTGGTCGACAGCGTCCGGCTTGACGGCTACGGACATGGTGAGTCGCTGGACCTTGCCGTAGTTGACGGAAACGTATATTTATATGCAGCCAGCGGAGCCAATACGATCACAAGCTATGCCTGGGCGACTACCGTTACGCGACTGCGTTATGACGAGGGCCGCGTCACCGATGAGCACGTGATAAGCGGCTTTCAATTCGCCACGGCTACCGGTCAGATACTACATGCCGATGCAACTCCATATCGTGTCAACTTCGCGCTTGATACCGACTCGGATATGCTGGCATTTTACATACGGACCGACAAAAACAACACCGGCAAAAACGGTTATTACTATGTAGTAGCTTATCGCCTGTCTGCAATTAACGCCATGCTCGACAACGGCGACATGTCACTGGCAAACGCGTACGATGCCTTTCTCGGGACCACCGGCGCCCGCTCTGTCGAGGATATATGCTACAACTCCAGCTTCCAGGGGCTTGAGGTGGACGACGGCGGCAATATTTACATTATCGGCGGCGGCACCAAAATCCGGCCTCAGCTGACCCGCTTTGCCCTTGAGGACGGCAAGATCAGCCGCAAAAAAGTTACAGACATCGACTGGATAGAAACCGTGCTGCTTCGCAACCGCAACTTTGCCGCCGCGACCTCGTTCGTAGAGATCGAGGGGCTGACATTTTTCGAGGGCGCGCTTTACTGCTCCTTCAATCCGGCCGTGTCCGACATATCTCCCAAAGACGGGACTGAAATTTTTATAATATCGGAAAAGTGAGCTATGCAGAACAATTTCAACACCGAAATCAAAAGAGTAACAATGTATGAGCAGATAGCGGATCGGCTGGAGGAAATGATACTGTCCGACCATATCAGCGCCACCGACAAGCTGCCGTCCGAGCAGGCGCTTGCAACCAGCTTTGGTGTATCGCGCCCCGTCATACGCGAGGCGCTTATGCTGCTCAACGCACGAGGGCTTATTTCGCAGAAAAACGGTGAGGGTGCGTATATTTCTCAGCCGACAACAGAGGACTTTAACCGTACCGTCGGCAGAATGGTCAGAATGTCCGACATAGATATGTCATCACTGTTTGAGGTGCGTCTCGTGCTCGAGGTGCTGTCGGCACAGCTGGCGGCGAACAACGCCATTCCCGAGGATATTCAGGAGCTGAACCAGCTTGTAGATGAAATGAGCGGCGAAAAAGAGGACAAAGAAAAATTCGCCCGTGACGACACACGCTTCCATTCACGCATCGCCATGATCGGCGGAAACCGCATGCTGTATCTGTTCCTCAATTCGCTGACCGAGCAGATAGCAACCATGATCGAGCATAACCTTATGCTGGACGGTGCCAATGAGGACGCCGAGCGTTATCACCGTAAGCTCATAGAGGCTATAGCATCCGGCTCGCCCGAAAGTGCGGCAGACGTAATGCGCAGTCATATCATCATGTCAATGCGTAACGCCGAGCTGACACGCAAAAGAGTAAAAGATAAAAAGCATTGACCTGAAAGGCAAAAACAAGTATGAAAATTATCAGTAACGAGTACATTTACCCGCTGGACGATCTGTCCTGCCATGCAAGCCACTTTGTACTGCTGTCAGGCGGCGACATATTCGCCGTATGGTTTCACGGTACGGCGGAGGGCGCGGACGATGTCTGCATATTCGGCGCTAAAAAGACGGCAGGCAAGTGGGGCGAGCCAAGACAGCTTACGCCCGACGACGGTCAGCCGCACTGGAATCCGGTGTTGCACAGAATGCCGGACGGCAAGATCTGGCTGTTTTATAAATCGGGCAAGCCTATTGCCGAGTGGCGAACCATGGTCATGGTGTCGGACGACGAGTGCGAAACCTTCACGGAAGGGAGAGAGCTGGTGCCGGGAGATGTCAGCGGCGGCCGCGGCCCGGTCAGAAACAAGGTGATCGGACTGTCGGACGGAAGCCTGCTTGCCCCCGGCTCGACAGAGGAAGGTGAGTGGAAGTGCTTTATCGACCGCTCGGATGACGGTGGCGCAAGCTGGCATCGCAGCGACGATATACGTATTCCGGCAGAATTCATAGCATACTGCGAGGACAAGACCGCGCACGGGCTGATCCAGCCCACGCTGTGGGAGAGCAGTCCGGGACACGTCCATGCGCTCATGCGCTCTACCGAGGGTAAGATATTCCGCTCGGATTCGGAGGATTTCGGCGTTACATGGAGCCCTGCTTATGCCACCGTGCTTCCCAACAACAACAGCGGAATCGACGTTGAACGCGTCGGCGACCGCCTGTATCTGGCCTGCAACCCCATCGGCAACCGTCGTGACAGTGTTTGGGGGCGCAGAACTCCGCTGAGTATTCTTTATTCGGACGACAACGGCGAAAGCTGGGAAAAGCTAACCGATCTGGCTACGGGAGCGGGCACCTTCGCATACCCCGCGCTGCGTTATGCGGACGGTAGGCTGTATGTTACATACACATGGAACAGAAAGCTGATAATGCACATGTGCATTGAGCTGTGAAATATACATAAAGAGGCAAATACCAATGTACAACATTGAAAATCTCAACAAAAAAGCACAAAACGGCGAGGTAATATACGGCTCCCATGTTTTCTGCGGTGCGCCCTCGCTGACCGAATGTATGGCTCAGACCGGATTTGACGTGCTGTGGATAGACATGGAGCACACGGCTATAGGAATTGAGAGCCTGCAGAACAACCTCATCGCCGCCCGCGCGGGCGGAACGCCCTCGTTTGTCCGTATTCCGTGGAACGACATGGTGCTGGCAAAGCCGGTTATCGATATGGGGCCGGAGGGCATCATATTTCCTTACATCAGAAGCGCAGAAGACGCACGCCGTGCGGTTGAAGCCTGCGAATATCCTCCCCGCGGCGTCCGCGGCTACGGCCCGCTGCGTGCACTGGATTACGGCAGTATTCCGCAGGTCGAGTTTGTCGATCACACCTACCGCAAAATGTGGCGCATACTTCAGATAGAGCATATAGATGCCGTCGAGCATCTGGAGGAGATCGTGCAGGTGGAGGGCATTGATGCCTATATCGTCGGACCTAACGATCTGTCGGGCTCGGTCGGCCACATCGGTCGCGTGACCCACCCCGATATGATGCCGATCTACGACCGCATCGGCGAGGTCATGAAAAAATACAACAAGCTGTTCGGTGTGTCCATGGGCTTTGTGCCGGAAGTCATTGACCAGTGGCTGTCGCGCGGCGCCCGGATGATATTTGCCGGAAACGATGCCGGTTATGTCCATGACGGTGCTGCCGATGTGCTGCGCGGTCTGCACGAGAGAGTTGTGGCACGCAAATAATCAGAACCCCCTTTAATTAACATATATAATAAGGAGAAAAAACATGAAAACAACTATCAGGACGCTGGCCATGCTGCTGGCAGTGCTCTCGGTTGTGGTTCTCGCGGCCGCATGCGCAACGCAGGGCGACGGAACCGATACCACTACACCGTCAAATACGACCACACCCGCTGCCGATACAACTACAGCCGCTGTTACCGATGCAGGCGGAAATATTGTATCCGGCGAGGTTGACGACCAAGGCTATATCAAGGATGAGCTGCCTTCCGACCTTAACTATCAGGACAAAACCATAACATTCCTGGTATGGGACGGTCAGAGCTACGAGGAATTCTCGTCTGAGGCAAGCGGTGAACCGGTTGAAAACGCGCTTTATGAGCGCAATCTCGCCGTTGAGACCAGACTGGGCGTAAAGCTGAATTTTGTCAAGACCAAGGGCGGTTCTTCCGACGTCAACGACTTCTCGCAGAAAGTCAGCGCCGACATATCTGCCGGTACTACCCGCGAGTACGACATGATCGCGGCCTACAGCCGTACCACCGCAATGTGTGCGTATAAAGGCTACTGCCAGAATTTGCTGGATACACGCTATTTTGATGTTGAAAAGCCGTGGTGGCCTGATACGCTGATGAACCAGTCGGCTATGGACGACAAGTTGTACTTCTGCTCGGGCGATATTTCGCTGTCGCTGTTCCACAACCTTGACATCATTTATGTCAACAAGGCCATGGCCGAGAATGCCGGCACCCCTGTAGACCAAATGTATCAGATGGTGCTTGACGGCGAGTGGACACTCGACAAAATGATCGAGCTGACTGCGAACTCTTATATCGATTCCAACCAGGACGGTGTACGCGGCAGTGAGGATACCTATGGCTTCATCGCTGCAAACACGCAGTCACAGCCGCTTGTCTGGGGCTGCGGCATAACCGCCATTGACGTTGTGGATGGCAAAATGGTTATTTCCGACTCGTTTACCGGTGAGAAAATGCAGGGCATACTGACAAAGCTGTGCGGCTGGCTGCATAACTCAGAGGGAGCTTATTTTGCCTCCTCCACAGGTGTGGGTAACGAAGCATTTGCTGACAACCGTTGCCTGTTCTTCTCTAATATTGCATCGTACACCATGTCCAAGTTCAACATAGACGGCCTGAGCTTCGGTATACTGCCGCCTCCCAAGTACGACGAAAGACAGTCGGATTATTACTCTGTCATGGGTAACGCCTTCTCGCTGTACGCTATCATCAACAACGGAACCGACGCCGATATGTGCAGTGCAGTACTTGAGTGCATGGGCTCCGAGGGCTACCGTACCATTTCTCCCGCCATCTTTGAGTCGGCTATGAAGATAAAGTACGCCTTCGACGATACAACCTCCAAGATGTATGACATTATCCGCAGCGGCGTTATATTTGACAACGGTCGTATCTTCTCCTCCGTGTTCGAGGATAAGTTCACCAAGACATACAATGATGCAATAAAGTCCAACAACACCGGTTGGATGTCAAAAATGGCTGAGGTCATTCCCGTTATCCAGACCAAGATGGATGATATAAACAAGGTGTTCTCTGAAATGAAATAAGGAGGTTCACTTATATGAAAAAAATAATTGTTATCGCACTTGTCGCGACACTCATTATAACAGCATCGGTGCTGCCCGCGTCTGCGGCGTATCTTTCAAACGGCAATTTTGATATTCTTATCACCGAAGTGTGCGTAAATCCCATGCAGGACTTCGACGGCGGCTTCGGCCAGCTGATTGAGATATACAACAACACCGACGGCGTGCTCGACCTGAATGATTACGAACTTATGATCACCAGCGGCCGCTCCACACAGAAGCAGTTTGTAGAGGGTGGCCAGTTTAAGGGACTTATCAAACCGGTATCGGAAAGCGGTAAGGTGCTGCTGTCATCGGGTGAGCTGGCGGTTATCTGGCTGGTTTACAATGATGCGCAGAAGTCCGCAACCGAGCAGACTGTCCGTGATGAAATGAAAAACAGAGGCGCTGAGATTCCTGCCGACACTCAGATCATCCGTGTTGACACTACAGATGCATCGGTGTTCTACGGCGAAGAAAATCATCTGCGGCTGGATACCCGTTATTTAATGGTCAACCTCCGCGGCAGCTTCGAGAAAAACAAAAATCTCGGGCTTGACGCATATGCCGAGGGCGACGGCACCGGACGCGGCGCATATGTCAGAGTATACGGCAGTGAGGACGGTACATCGCAGTTCTTCGGCACGCCCACCAACAGCTCGAACGAAAAGGTCCTCAACTGGCAGAACGATGGTGCCAGCGCCAAGAGCTATGACACTCCAAACTTCGGCAAGCTGGTGAAAAACAGCAATATCGATCAGTACGCTCAGATAAAGGGCGTTCCCGGCGTAAATTATGACGCTCCCGTCGACACCACCACTCCCGCCCCCGTCGACACCACCACTCCGGCCCCCGTCGACACCACGACTCCGGCTCCGGCTGATACCACGACCCCGGCTCCCGTTGACACCACGACCGCCGAGCCGGTCGACACCACGACCGCGGCGCCTGCCGATACTACTACTGCGGCACCCGCTGACACCACTACTGCACCTGCCGACACAACTACTGCCGGCAATAGCAATAAGGGCGGTTGCGGTTCGTCGCTGGTTGCCGGCGGTGCCATGACGCTTGCATTTGTTTTAGCGGCATACGCTGTTACCAAAAAGAAATAAGTAAACTCGAAAAAAAGCCGTATCGCGGTTTCGCGGTATGGCTTTTGAGTGAGAGGATATATGAGAAGATATATTAAAATAATTGCGGCGCTGTGCCTGTGCCTTGCCTGCGCCGGCCTGTGCGGGTGCAATAATAATAACACGCCGGCTGATAGCACGTCCGACACGACTCCGTTACCGACGCCCGACACTACCACCGTCCAACCTGATGACGGCAAGCTGCACATCATCGAGGGCGGCAAGGTGAAATATGACCTTATCACACCTATTCTGTCCGACGAAGCTACCAAACAGGCCGCAGAGCGGCTTACCAACGGCTTCCGCGAGGTGACCGGGCTTAAGCTCAAATCGTTTGATGACTATGTTGAGGTCGGTCAGACTCACGACGATGACACATATGAAATACTTCTGGGGCAGACCAGCTACGGCCAGAGTGCGCAGATTTATTCCGGCATGAAGTACAACGATTACCGCGTTACGGTGGTCGGACATAAAATAGTTGTGGCTGCCTATAACGAGGAATGTTTGAACGCCGCGGTCGACTGGACTCTTGCGCAGTTCAAGTCAGCCCTGAGCGGAAGCGGTGATAGTGCGTTGCTGGTGCTGGAAGGCCTGGAGCACAGTGTTACGTCACAGGACTACACTGTCAGCAGCTGGACCATCGGAGGCAACGACCTGGGGCTTTACCGCTTTGTTTATTCCGATGCCAATGTGCTCGAAACGCTCCAGAAGATGCGCGTCGAGCTGGCGCAGTTGACAGGATATTACCTTGACATTGTAAAGGATACGGCTGAGGCCGGTGAATACGAGATACTTGTCGGCCAGACCAACCGTTCCGAGAGCGCCAAGGTCGGTCTTCAGGATTATCTGCATTACCGCTTTGAGCTTGTCGGCAACAAGCTGGTCCTGCGCGCGGGTGGCATGCACCCTCTGGCCAAGACGACAGCCGCATTTGTCTCAATGTTTGCAACCGATAAGACTGAAGTTGCAATACCGGCGGGCTTCAGTCTTGACGGTAACTATTTCGATGATCCCTACAATAACACCGTTATGGCAGACGGGGCGGATATCCGGGTTATGAGCTGTAATATTCTTGCGGAGTATGAGAGCTACAACGGACGTATCCCGGTGGTCTTCCGCAAAGAGGTATTTTTTGCGGCGCTGGATTACTACCAGCCGACCATTATCGGTATTCAGGAGTTTTCTCCTGCGTGGTACGAGTGCCTGTCGGAGTACAGGGATATCGACAAGTATGAGATATTTGAGGTGGTATCGCCCAACGGCAAGGATCTGTATTTTACCACGATTCTGTACCGCAAGGATCTGCTTGAGGTGATCGACAGCGGAACACATAAGTATTCGGTAGGTAACAACATGCGCGGCCGGTGTGTTTCGTGGGGCTTGTTCAAAGTTAGGGCAACCGGTAAGGTGTTCGGCTTTACCAGCACGCACCTTGATGGCTTTGATTCACCGGATACCGACATTCAGATCGCAGAGTGGGCTGATATCGTCCACAAGCTGGCAGAGTCGGGGCCGGTCATGGCGACAGGAGACTTCAACACCGCCGAATCTATGAACGATTTCAACGACATTCAAACGTCGTCCGGTATGCGTGATCTGAGATATGACTGCGAGGTAAGGCTGAATGAGGAAGGTTCGTATCACGATCTCGGCAATCCGATGAGCGGATACGGACTGGCGCTCGATCACATTTTTGCAACGCAGAACGCAATTGGCAAGCGCTTTGAAATGCTGATATTCAACGAGCAGATCTGGGGGTCGGATCACTCCTGGGTGCTGTGCGATGTGGCGCTGAATTGAGCTTCCTGATGTGCATCCGCCTGCCCTCAAGGGGCGGCTCATAAGACATCCCCCCGCCGGCGTGTTCACGCCGGCGGGATGATGTTTTTGACGTTCCGTTCATTGAGCGGCGTTCTGCCATGACTTTTGCCCGTAAGCAAGCTGCATCCTCGCGGCACGGACTTACACTATTCTGACCTGATCAACCACCGCTTCCACCAATTCGTCACCGCGATATACCAGCTTCATTGAAAAAAACGGGCAGTCCTGTTCAAGCTTGTGCAAAAACAGCTTGTCTCCTTCCCAGATGGGCAGCGAGTAGACTTTTTGCTTGTCTACCCATTCAAGCTGACCTTCGTCACAGCTGTCGGCCGACGGAATATCCCCTGAAAAGTCATCTGATGTGAACAGGTGCATGTATTCGGTCTTCAGTGCGGTTTGTGAGTCTGTTTGGGAGGGCTTTGACACAAAAGTGACGATCCCACGGTATTTTATCCGGCACAGCACCAGCCCGGTTTCCTCAATTACCTCACGGCGTACACATTCCTCGGGGCTTTCACCCTCCTCAAATCCACCGCCGACGCCTATCCATTTGTCATGGTTGATGTCGTTTTTCTTTTTGACGCGGTGCATCATCAGCCACTTTCCGCCGCGCTCTATGTAACACAGTGTGGAATTTCTCATATTCTGCCTCACGAACTTGTTTCGGATTAATTATATTGCTTTGTACTTCTAATGTCAAGGCCATAGCCGCAAAAAATAAAAATATACTTGACAAACACCGATTGGTAATTTATAATAAAGTTGTAAGGTGTCCCCGACTTAAGGGGCTGAATCTTAGAAAGGGTTAGGTATTTTTTATGAAGAAGCTGTCCGCCATTGCTCTATTGCTGTGCATGCTGATGTCTGTTTGCATCACATGTTTGCCGACTTACGCCGCAGAGGATAAGTATGCTGACGCCAAAGAAGGCGATCTGCTGTACACTGTAAATTTTGCCGGGGACGAGTACTATGAGCCCAAGATTACCTACGGTTCCCCAGACATTGTGGTTGACCCGCTTGATCCCGGAAAGGTAACAATTTCTACCAGCGTCGATAAGTCCAAGAGCCGCTGGGGTGCTGAGATAACCTGCCTGCCGCTTACCGAGACCACGGCGTACACCATGTATCTGACCGTCACCCGCGACACCAAGGATTCGGCACTCGGCGTTTTTGTGGACGACCAGTACGGTATTTACGGCTATTCATATAACCAGCGTCTGCTGTTCGGTGTCGCCACACTTACCGGGCATAACACCATCACGTATGCAGATCAGAACATTGCGCTTGATTCCAACCTCAAGACCAACGGCGGTATTTATCCGTCCGTCCAGCAGCTTGCGCTTGAGTTCAACGGTCAGCGTTGCACCATGAAAGCCTACATAAAAGATAACGGCGGCAATTGGGTACTCATCGACGAAACCATTGATACCGAAATTATCATATTCTATACCGAGAATGTGGGTCTGTTCCTTTACACCTACTGGGAAAATCAGCCTGTCACCGTCAGCGACGTGAATATTTATAAGGGTATGCTTATATCCGGTGAGAAGCTGGTCGAGATCGAGGAGACGACTGCCAAGGAAACCACGGCTCCGGCGTCTGTTGATACCACTACTGCATCCAAAGACACAACTACAGCCGCTAAGGATACCACAACTGCAGCACCCA
>URHI01000035.1 GCA_900547565.1 uncultured Eubacteriales bacterium
TGCGGCCTTGACGGCCTCGCAAAAATGCCATTGCAAGCAAGCATTTTTGCCTTGTGGTAATATATCCGATAACAAAATGCAATATATGGAGATGGTTTCATGTTGGTTTTAAGATGGCTATGCGTATTGGTTATAGCCTTTATTGCCGGAAAGCTTATTACAAAGATTAAAATGCCGTCAATACTCGGGTGGCTGATAGTAGGCATGATACTTGGGCCTAACGCTGTTGGACTTATGCCGCAGGAGCTTATTGATTCACAGTGGTACAAGCTGATTATTACCTGGATGCAATGCTCCTTTGGCTTAATGCTTGGCACAGAATTGATATGGAAAAAGATAAAAAGCTATGGCAAGGCTTTGATGGTAACGACATTAACACAGTCTCTCGGTACGTTTATATTTGTGTCGCTGGTATTTGCCATCGTCTTTTATTTTACTGATATTCCGGTTTATCTTGCATTTGCTTTCGGCGGCATTGCACTTGCAACTGCACCGGCACCTGCATTGTCAATAGTTCAGGAATTTCATACTTCCGGCCCTGTCACGGACACTCTTATTCCCATGGCGGTATTAGACGATATTGTCGGAATAGCCGTATTTTTTACGGTGAATTCGTTTATTGCCCGAGCTGTGTCGGGAGGTTCGATCCCGCTTTACATGATCCCCGTTATGATTTTTCTTCCGATCATTATTGGAGGTATTGTCGGGTTCGGTGCCGGAAAAATACTTCAGAGGATTCAGGGCAAAGCGGGGACGCTGATAATTCTTTTGGCGGGTATTACAATTACCGCTGCGATCGGGCTTATTCTCAACAAGATAGTCTTTACAAACATCGCATTGAACTTTATGCTGATGGGTGTGGCATTTTCCGCCGTATTCTCTAATATGCTTTCGGAAGAGAAGCTCAATGACCTGGTAAATTGGTTTCATCCTATTCTTGCGGTCAGCTTATTGGTCGCAATTGTAGATCTCGGTGCGCCCTTAGACTACCATCTTATCCTCGGAGCCGGTTTGTACACGTTTATATACATTGTATCACGTATATGCGGAAAATACGGAGGTGCCAGAATCGGAGCCAAGCTCACAAAAATGCCGGTCACTGTGCAGAAGTATCTTGGCTTGACCTTACTTCCGCACTCGGGTGTTTCATTGGTATTTACGGGAATTATAAGCTCCGTACTTGCAACAACAAAGCCGGAATTGGCTACAATTGTAACCGGGACTATAGCGGCAGCTGCGGTTATCAACGAGGTTATTGCTGTGATTGCCGCCAAAAAAGGATTTGAGTATGCGGGAGAGATCAGCAAGAAATAGATTTTTGGGACAGCTTTCAGAATGACGGTAAATAAATATGAATAGCCCGGGAGGCTCTCAGTCCTCCCGGGCTTAATGCTTATATTATTCTGCCGACATTCATTCAGACAGAATAGCGCGGTCGTTGGCAAAGCAGGTGCCGCTTGCCTTGGAGAACAGTGCCAGCAGGTCCTCTACGGTGAGATTCTGCTTTTGCTCGCCGCTGACATCTATTATAACGCGGCCTTCGTGCAGCATGATCAGACGGTTACCGTACGCAATGGCATCTCGCATGTTGTGTGTGATCATAAGCGTTGTCAGGTGGTTTTCCTTGACGATACGATCGGTGATCTCAAGTACCTTGGCCGCGGTTTTCGGGTCGAGCGCGGCGGTGTGCTCGTCAAGCAACAACAGCTTAGGGCAGGAAAGTGAGGCCATCAGAAGCGTGAGCGCCTGTCGCTGTCCGCCCGAGAGCAGGCCAACCTTGGCCGACAGGCGGGCTTCAAGTCCGAGACCCAGTTCAGCAAGCAATTGCCGATATTCTTCGCGCTCTTTTTTGGTAATGCCGGGGCGAAGCGTGCGGCGCTTACCGCGGCGGCGGGCGAGTGCGAGGTTTTCTGCGATCTGCATATCTGCTGCAGTTCCCATTGACGGATCCTGAAATACGCGTCCAAGGTACTTTGCACGCTTATATTCGGGCAGTGCTGTCACGTCGATACCGTCGAGCAGCACACGCCCCGAGTCGGGACGGAATACGCCCGATATGATATTCTGCATAGTGCTCTTACCTGCGCCGTTACCTCCGATGACAGTTACAAAATCGCC
Organism: uncultured Eubacteriales bacterium; assembly: GCA_900547565.1. Taxonomy (GTDB): domain Bacteria; phylum Bacillota; class Clostridia; order Oscillospirales; family CAG-272; genus UMGS1002. The sequence continues at coordinate 2,119 of URHI01000035.1, forward strand.
GTCCTCGAGCTTCAGATCAAGGTGATCAAGCGCCGTTTTTTCATTTACCGTACCGGCATAAAAGACCTTTGATATGTTTTTCAGCTCAAGCATGTGTCTCGTCCTCCTTTTTATATTTGCGGCGTTCGGCGATCTTTCCCTTTATGTATGGCAGACCGAGGAACACAGCAACGACTATAGCGGAGAACATTTTAAGCAGGTCGGTGTCAAGGCCTATCAGAATGATGATCTGGTACACAATGTAGTACACCACTGCACCGAGCAGAACGCCGGAGAGACGAATTGCAAAATTCTGCGGCAGCTTTGATATTATGGCCTCGCCGATAACGACGGCGGCCAAGCCTATAACCACCGCGCCGCGGCCCATGTTTATATCGGAATATCCCTGATACTGGCACAGCAGTGCCCCAGCAAAAGCAACGATGCCGTTAGACAGTGCCAGTCCGATCAGCTTGGTCACGTCGGTGTGTATGCCCTGCGCGCGGCTCATTGCGGCGTTTATACCGGTGGCCCTTATGCTGCACCCAAGCTCTGTGCCGAAGAAAACGTATAGCAGAGCAACAAGCAGTGCGGCACAGATCCCAAGTATCAGAATGGCTGAGGTCAGATTCATCTGCGAGATCAGAACAGAGTAATTGCGGGCTGACAGCGCCTGATTGGCCCGGCCCATAATCTTCAGGTTGACCGACCAAAGAACAAGCTGCGTCAGTATGCCGGAGAGGATTGCCGGAATGCCGAAGGTGATGTGAAGCATTCCCGTGATCAGTCCTGCGGCAACGCCGGACAGTGTTGCAATCAGCATGGCAAGTCCGACGGGGCAACCGTTGATGATGAGCATGGTGCAGACGGCTGAACCGGTACAGATAGAGCCGTCAACGGTCAGATCGGCGATATCCAGAATTTTGTAGGTAATGTATACACCGATGGCCATAATGCCCCAGATCAGCCCCTGGGCTACGGTTCCCGGTAGTGCGGACAAGAATTGCATGGGATTTTTCCTTTCTGTGCCTTTTTGGAAGAAATTATTTCAGCGCGGTGTAACCTTCGGGAACTGTGATACCAAGCTCGCTGCAAATCTCAGCGTTGTACATTTTTGTAGCCGGAGCGTACTCAATGGGCATTTCGGAAATATTGGCCTCGCCCTTGAGTATCTTAGCGGCCATTTCACCGGTCTTGCGGCCAAGCTCATAGTAGCTGATAGACAGTGTGGCGACGCCGCAGCCTGTGCAGATGCCGCTCTCACCCGCGACGACAGGAATCTTGCGCTCTCTGACAATGTTGCCAATTGTGGTTTTGCAGGAGGCGGCGGTGTTGTCTGTCGGGATATAGATCACATCACTCTGCATTGCGGCAGTGGTTGCAACGGTCGAGATATCGTTGGAGTCGCTGAATGAGAAACGGGTGCAGGTCAGACCTTTTTCGGTCAGATACTGCTCAATGACCTTGACCTGGTATTCGGAGTTCGGTTCGGCTGAGCAGTAAAGCAGACCGACCTTTTTGGCCTCGGGGAACAGTTCAAGTATCATATTTGCCTGGTCTGTCAGAGGTGCGAGGTCGGAGGTGCCGGAAACATTGCCGCCGACAGTCCCGTTGAAGTTATCAATGCCGAGAGCCACGCCGTACTCGGTGATAGAAGTTCCGAGGATCGGAATGGTTTGAGTCGCATTGTAGGCAGCCTGAAGGGCAGCGGTAGCGTTTGCCATTATGAGGTCTACATTTTTGGAAACAAAGCCGTTGACTATAGTGCTGCAGGCGGTGGATTCGCCGGCGGCGTTCTGCTCAAGGAAGGTTACATTGCCCTCGCCGAGAGCCTCGGTCAGAGCGTCCTTAAAGCCTTGTGTCGCGGCGTCAAGCGCATCGTGGCGGGCAAGCTGGCAGATGCCGACGGTGTAGGTTTTTTGCTTTCCACAGGAGGAGAGGGGGAGGACGCAGAGCAGTGAGATGACTGCGGCCAGCATAAGACAGAGTACTTTTTTCATGGTGGGTTAGTCCTTTCGATAATGTAGATTGAGATAAGCAGAGAGGCAAGCTGCTTTTCCGGCGGTATCGTACTTTAAGCAAAAACGCACGGTATTGTGATACCGTGCGTAAAGTGTTTCTGTTCTCAACCGGAATTCGGAAAATCCTTTATGAATGAAACCTTGCGTCAACTTGCATCACAAAATTCTATTACCCTGCTAAAAAAGTAATAGTAAAATGAGTATGCAAAATAGACTTTGCAGGTCATTTTCAGCTTTTCCTTTCGCTTTTCTGAAAAAAATTATACACCCGTCAGTAGCGTTTGTCAATATAAAATGAAAAATTTTTTTACAAAATTGCAGAATAATTTGGATCTTGTTTCCGTTAGCCCATCAGTCACTCAACCGGGACCGCAAACTGACAGCGGTAGACTGTAGGAAAAAGAGCAAGCGAATTCTGACGGTTTAACGGAAAAATACTGTAAAAATCATAAAAAACTATTGACAAAATCATAACTAACTGCTATAATCAAAATATCAATTTTTCGGAGGGAAAGAACATGAGAAGCTCTGTGAACATGTACTGCACTATGCGCATGTGCTCCATGCGTATGTTTTCTCATGCTCAAATTACACTTCCCGCCGCCGTATAAGGCTCATTGTATATAACATGGGGGAAGCGTAAGGCTTCCCGTTTTTATTTTAAATCGGAAAGGCAGTCAGTCTATGATAGAAATCAAGGGACTTACGAAAACCTATCACAGTAGCTCAGGCGACACAACCGCTATCCGCGACATCAATCTAACAATTGAGGACGGCGATATTTTCGGCATCATCGGCCTCAGCGGTGCCGGCAAGAGTACACTGGTCAGGTGTATCAATTTTCTTGAACGTCCTACAGCGGGCAGTGTGATGTTCGGCGGGGTAGAGCTAGGACAGCTGGACGATGCCGGACTTCGTGCCATACGCAAGAAAATGTCCATGATATTTCAGAGCTTTAATTTGCTCTCGCAGCGCACTGCGCTGAAAAACGTCACATACCCGCTTGAGATTTCAGGTGTCAAGCATGCTGACGCGGTGAAACGCGCACGCGAGCTGCTGGCGCTGGTGGGACTTGAGGACAAGCAGAATTCCTACCCGTCGCAGCTGTCCGGCGGGCAGAAGCAGCGTGTTGCCATTGCCCGTGCTCTCGCAACAGATCCGCAGGTGCTGTTGTGTGACGAGGCGACCTCTGCGCTTGACCCCAACACAACGCGACAGGTGCTTGAGCTGCTCAAGCGCATAAACGCCGAAATGGGAGTTACCATCATTATTATTACACATGAAATGCGCGTAATAGAGCAGATATGCAACAAGGTTGCCGTTATTGATCAGAGCCACATTGTGGAGCAGGGAAGCGTTAAAGATATTTTTCTGTCGCCAAAGTCAAAGATTGCCCGCGAGCTGATCCTGCCCAAAAGCGAGGCGGTGTCTCAGGTGAGCGGCAAGACCTGTCTGCGCATCGCGTTTGACGGCAACTCGGCTTTTGAACCGGTCATTTCAAATCTTACGCTGGAATGTCACACGGCTGTAAACATACTCGGCGCGGACACCAAAAACATTGACGGCCGCGCCTACGGTCAGATGATCATTCAGTTGCCTGACGATCCGGTTTCGGTTCAGCGTATAATCGAATATCTGAAGCGAATAAATATTTCTTTCACGGAGGAAACGCTACATGAGTGAGTTTTTTGATGCAGCTTTCGGTGCCGGAATGCTTGCAGAATACGGTAACGGACTGCTGGTTACGCTGTATCTGACGCTGGCTTGTGCCGCTGTCGCTTATATCATCGGAATACCGCTCGGCGTCATACTATGTGTGACCGATAAGGACGGTATACGTCCCAACCGTGCGGTAAATGCCGTTATCGGCTTTTTGGTCAATGTTTTTCGCTCAATTCCGTTTGTTATCCTGCTGGTCGTTGCATTGCCGTTTACCAAGCTGGTGGTGGGCACCAAGGTGGGCAACACCGCATTTCTGGTTCCGCTGATCCTTTCGGCCGCACCGTTTGTAGCGCGAATGGTCGAGTCGTCGTTAAAGGAGGTAGACAGGGGCGTCATTGAAGCCGCCCACTCTATGGGTAGCACCGATATGCAGATTATTACCAAGGTGCTGTTGCCCGAGGCGCGGCCGTCGCTCATTGTCGGCGGAGCCATCGCCGTGACAACTATTCTCGGTTACACTCCGCTTGCTACGCTGGTCGGCGGAGGCGGTCTCGGCGCCATTGCGGTGCAGTATGGACTGTACCGGTTCAAGTATGAGATAATGTATGTGGCGTCGATCATCATAATTATTCTTGTCGAGATACTTCAGGAGCTGGGCCTTCGCTTAGCTAAGAAGGTCGACAAGCGAACAAGATAACATTTTTAAAAATATAAAGGAGAAAATGTCATGAAAAAAATTATTTCCGTTTTGCTGGCAGCTGTATTGCTGGTGTCAGCTCTCTGCCTTTCCGCCTGCAATTCGTCCTCTTCCAAGACCATAGTGGTCGGTGCAAGCTCAACTCCTCACGCTGAGATACTGGAGCAGTGCCGTGCCGCTCTTAAGGAAAAGGGGTATGAGTTGGAAATCAAGGTGTACGATGACTACGTACTGCCCAACACCGCTACCGAGGACGGCGACCTGGATGCAAACTACTTCCAGCATGTGCCGTATCTTAACGACTTCAACGCAAATAACGGTACGCACCTGGTGTCGGTTGCTGCCGTTCACTATGAGCCGTTCGGACTCTACGCCGGCACGTCGTCATCGCTTACCGACCTGCCTGCCGGAGCCAAGATAGCTATACCCAATGACGGCAGTAACGAGGCGCGCGCGCTGTTCCTGCTTGAGGCCTGCGGGCTTATCAAGCTCAAAGAGGGCACCGGCTTCACCGCCACCAAGAAGGATATTGCCGATGACAACGGATATGAGATAGTTGAGATGGTGGCTGCTGTTATTCCAAGCTGCCTTGATTCTGTCAATCTGGCTGTTATCAACGGGAACTATGCCATTCAGGCCGGTCTGAAGATAGCCAATGCACTGGCTGTTGAGGACAAGAATTCTGAGTCTGCGCAGACCTATGCCAACGTGCTGGTCGTCAAGCAAGGCAATGAAAACAATGAGGGGATCAAGGCGCTTGTCGAAGTGTTGCAGAGCGAGGCTATCAGCAAGTTTATCAATGAAAAGTATGCCGGTGCCGTTGTGCCTCTTTCGTAAGGCAACTGAAGGGGCAAGGCTTAAATAATATTATTACCAAAGCAGCCGTTTTCTGCCGTAATGCGGAAAACGGCTGCTTTTTTGCTTTGACCGAGGACATTTATTTACCGCGGCTCAAGTTACTTTGCTGTCTCACGCCTTGACAAAAATCAAGTGTTGTGATATCATTAAATAGAATGTATCCAAATATATGTCATGGGAGATAGCGTGAAAGTTGCTTCCATCTAAAAGTGAAATGTACTTTTTCACGCACGAATTTTGCCGAGGCAAAATTCACTGATTACTATTTGTGCTGCCGCACAGCGGCAGAATGAGGATTAATATGATAAAACATGCAAGATCAGTAGCTGTATTTGTAGCGGTGGCAATATTGCTCACCTGTCTCTACGGCTGCGGAATGTTCAGAGATGATACCATTTACGCTCCGGTGTCGGAGAACAATCAGACATCTGACGGGTTTTATTATGATTTGTACGAAAACGGTACGGCAGTTATATCCGGATGTGACAACACCGGCAAGTTCATCACAATACCGGACAAGCTGGACGGTCATACCGTAACCGGAATCGGTGACGGTGCTTTTCGCGGGCTTGAAACGGTGTATTACATAAAAATGGGATCTAACATCAAAACGATCGGTGCCGAGGCGTTCGCCGGCTGCAGTTCAATGCTGCGGATCGATCTCGGCGGCAGTGTACGCAGTATAGGCGACTCAGCCTTTTACAACTGCGTGTTGATGTGCGAGGTAATCGGTATGGAGTCTGTCGAGAGTATCGGACCATCGGCCTTTTTTCAGTGCGGACTGCTAAGCTTCATTTCGTTGCCGGAGTGCCTGAAAAGTATTGGTGAGCAAGCGTTTTTCGGATGCTCATCGCTTACCTCTGTAAAGTTGCCTAAAAAGGGCTGTACACTCGGAGCCGGCGTGTTCTCGTATTGTGAGTCGCTGTGCAAAGTCGAGCTTGGCGGCGTTGACAGCCTTCCTGACAGCGCCTTTGAAAAATGTCCGTCGATGACATCTGTCACGATCGGTGATCGTGTAACAAGTATAGGAGAGAGCACATTCCGAGCCTGCACGGCGCTGAGTGATGTTAAAATCGGGAAAAACCTTGCTTTGGTAGGGGCGAGCGCTTTTGAGGACACCCCCTGGCTGGACGGGCGGACAGATGAATTTGTCATAGTCGGTGCCGGCGTGCTGCTGCGCTACACAGGTTCGGCAAGCAATGTAGTCATTCCGGACGACGTCAGACTGGTGGCTGACGCCTTTTGCGGTAACACCTCGGTGCGCAGTGTGACGATCGGCGGTAAGGTCACTGATATAGGAGATTTTGCTTTTTCCGGCTGTACATCGCTCAACCGTGTGACGGTAGACGGCAAGGTGACCACAATCGGCAGAAACGCATTTTCACAGTGCGGGGCACTGGCCGTTATCTATCTCCCGGCAACACTGACATCGATAGCCGGCGGTGCATTTTCCGGTTGCTCGGCACTCGGGACCGTTAATTTCGGGGGCAACGCTGCGGCATGGAACAAAATCAGTCTGACTTCTACGGGTAATGACTACCTTATCATAGCACAGGTCAACTACTCTCAGAAGCCGTGAGGAGGGCAGATATGAAGTACACAAAGATTATTGCATTGGCGGCTGCGGCCGTGTTAGTCCTGACCTGCCTTTCCGGTTGCTCCAGCCGCTCCGGCTCGGATTTTTCTCTTCCCACGCGACAGCTGACCGATGGCGAGGAACAGAGCTTTGGCAGCTACCGTTATCGCTTGTATGATGACGGCAGTGTAATTATTACCGAGTACACAGGAAGTGAAACGTCGGTTACGATTCCCGACCGCATAAACGGAGGGCGGGTAGTTGAGTTGGGACTTGACGCTTTTCTCGAAAACAAGACTCTGCAGTCTGTAAAGCTAAATTCAAGTCTTGAGATAGTGGGCGATTACTGCTTTTATGATTGCGTGGCGCTGTCTGAAGTAACATTCGGCAAAAAGGTGTGGTCGGTGGGAGTTGCCGCTTTTGAGGGTACACCTTGGCTGACAGCACAGACTGACGAATACGTTATGGTAGGCGACAGCGTGCTGCTTAAATATCAGGGCACGGCCAAGGAATTGACGCTTCCGGATAATATACTTCATACTTCATACGCATTTGCCATGAACGACCAGCTGATTTCCATTCGTTTGAACGAGGGACTGCTGACGCTTGGTGTGAACGCATTTTCGTATTGTACAAATCTGCGGCGGATAGAATTCGGAAGCCGGGTAAAGCTGATAGGAGACGGAGCCTTTGACGGCTGTGAGAATCTGCCGTGTGTTGAATTGCCTGACAGCGTTGAGGTTATCGGAAGCTATGCTTTCAATTTCTGCAATTATCTCAATCAGGTAAAGCTCGGCTCCAATGTGCGTTCAATAGGCGATTACGCCTTCCGCAACTGCCTGCGTATGAAGCTCATCAATCTGCCGACGACGCTGGAAAGCGTCGGAGAATACGCTTTTGCCGACTGCTATTCGCTCGGCATCGTGTTCTATGACGGAACAGCCGAGCAGTTTTCGGCTCTGGAAATATCGACTTCAAACTTTATCCTTCGTGATGTTGACAAGATATATCTCAAATAATCCGAGGAGCTACGGCTTATGAAAAAACCGAAAAATCCGGTATGGCGGTTGCCTGCAGCTGTTTCGCTGATATGGCTTACAGCCATGGCGATCGTGCTGATATTTTTTTACCGTTACACAAAATACCTGCCGCTCATGCTCAGCGGACTGGTTATACTGCTCCCGGCACTGGTATATTGGTCGCTGCTGCTGTTTGGCGGGGACGGAACGAAGCCCGGTACCGAACAGGCGGCAGACGGTGCTCTTGGCGGCAATGCGGCCGGCAGTAACACAGTTGCCGGCGACGGTTCCGCGCCGCCCGCAGATGCCGCTACATCAGTCGGCACAAATGCGGATACATCCGCCGCAGCGCCGGGCAGACATGGCTTGAAACACCGCATGAGTACGGTGTTTTCGGCGGTGAGACGGTTTGCTTGTAAATTGGGCAGACTATGTGTCAGACTATATTACAGTAGCAGGACCGTATCAATAATCCTGCTTTCGGTTGTTGCGCTGTCGGCAACGCATGTTTGCTTCTGGCTGATGCTTCGCCGCGCGACCAGCGTTTACAAGCTGAATTACGTTGTTCCCGTGGCGCTTGCGGTTATGTTTGTGATGTGCATCATATTTGAAAAGTGGTGTGCGCATGTATCCGGTGCAAACAAAACCGCCGCAGCTCAGCTGCGCAACGTACGCACGGCACTTGCAATGTCAAGGCTGGTGCTGGTTGCGGTGGCGGCAGCCGCAGTGGTAAAGCTATTGGGTTTTTATGAGCTGTTGCGCTGGGTGAACATTGCGCTGGCGATAATATTTGTCTATGTGACGCTGTTTCTGGCACTTTCGCTGGTTGTCCGCAGCATACGGCGTGAGCTGTTTACGGCACCAGATCTCAGTATTCCCGTGCCGTTCAGCCCGGGACACAGCCGTGAGCTGGGAGTGCTCAGCTATCTTGAGAAAAGCACCGGCATCACCATGCGCTCACTCTGGAGCATGAAGCTGGTCAAAAAAATGATACCGTATACCGTATTTGTCTCGGTGTTGCTGCTATGGCTGTGTTCGGGAGTTGTTCAGATCGAAGCTTACCAGCAGGGGGCGGTTTACCGCTTCGGACAGCTGTGCGAGCAAACTCTCGGGCCGGGCATGCACCTGACATTTCCATGGCCTATTGACCGCGTGGTCAAATACGACACCGAAACGGTCAACACGCTGACTATAGGATATATATCGTCCGAGGATACGGACAACACCTGGACCGGTACACATGGCTCCAATGAATACAAGCTGTTGCTAGGAGGAGGAAATGAGCTGGTGTCGATAAATCTGCGTCTTGAGTATCGCATTGCCGATCTTGACGCATATTTACGTAGCTGCTCAAAGCCCGAAAAGCTGCTTGAGGCCAAGGCCTATGAGCTTGTGACCGACCGCACGATAGTCACAGATCTTGATTCACTGCTGTCAGTCGACCGCGCGGCGTTTTCGGACAGCTTCCGCAGTGAGCTGATAGAGTCGCTGTCGGACTACAACACCGGGCTTGAGCTGGTCAGTGTTGCGCTTGAAAGCATACACCCGCCGATTGACATAGCGTCGGTCTATCAGGAGATAGTAAGCGCCGAGGTCAAGGCTGATAAATATATACTGGATGCCGAGGCAGAAGCGGCGGTAAAGATAGCCGAGGCGGAAAAGAGCTATGACACCGCCGTCAACGCGGCTACTGCCGACAGCTACACCAAAATCGCTGCGGCACAGGCTGACGTAGCCGAATTTATGGCTTCCGTCGCAGCCGACAATACATATTCCGATTCATACAGATATTACAAGTATCTGAAGGCAATCGGCAGCGCGTACGGAAGTGCCCGGCTGGTCATTGTTGGCCGGGATATCGACAGCTCGGGTATTTATTTCGGAAATCTTACCGTGACCCCGTAAATCCGGGTTTGCAAAGAAAGGCAAAAGCTATGAATGAGCAAGTGAAAGTAAAACATAAGCGTCCGGTGGCATTCACCGTGCTGAAATACGTTGTTGCCGCGATATTGGTCATAATTCTGGTATACTTCGGCTTTACCTACGAGGTCAGAGAGGGTAGCTGTGCCGTCATACTGCGCTTCGGCGCCGTGCGGCAGGAGATCACCGAAGCGGGGCTGTATTTCCGCCTGCCGTGGCCGTTTGAAACCGTTGTTACATATGACAACCGGCTGCAGTATCTGGAGTCAAACTATCTTGAGACCACAACAAAGGATAAGCGCAATGTTATAATTCAGTCGTATGTGGTTTGGAGCATATCCGACCCGGTGCTGTATCATAACAGTGTCGGTTCTCAGGGCAAGGTGGATACATATATCAAGGATCAGGTGTTCAGCGCAACCAACAGTGTCATGGGAGCATATGAACTGTCGGCGCTGGTGTCGTTGGAAAAGGAGCAGATAAAAACCGAGGAGATCCAGAACGAGATATTCAATCGTGTAAAACAAAAATGCGCGGCAAACTACGGTATTGAGGTCAGTGATGTCAGCATACTGCGGCTGTCACTGCCCGACACCAACCTGGAAAGCGTGTTTGAGCAGATGCGTGCCGATCGCCAGAAGGACATTGATACGATCCTGGCCAACGCCCAGCGTGATGCCAATAAAATAACTTCCGATGCCGACGCCGAGGCGGCAAAAATAGTTGCTGACGGTGTTACGGCCGCTGCCGAGATCAAGGCCAAGACCGAGACCGAGGTCGCACGTATATATGCCGAGGCACAGGCGGCCAACCTTGAGCTATATCAGTTCTTAAAGCAGCTTGATACCGTTGTGGCATCGGTCGGTGATACGACCGTGCTGGTCGTAAAGGCGGACGAGTATCCCTTCAAGGTGCTCACCGAATACGGTGACTATCTGACCGATGAGGGCGATGAAACCGTCATCAAGGATCTCGAATATATACTCACCCAGCTGAACGAGATCGACCGCGCGGCGATGATCGACGCCGTATCCGCGCTCATAGCGTCAGCCGCCGGGGAAGGTGGCTCCAAATGAGAGAAAAGAAAAAAACCATGCTGGCTGATATACTCAACAGTGTAACAAAGTATTTTCTGGTACTGGTTGCAGTGGTGGTGGTATTCATTGCGCTGTCGGGCGTGCGTATAGTCAAGAGCGGAGAGGTAGCGCTTATTCTGCGCTTCGGCAAGCTGGTAGGCAGCAGCTATGAGGAGGCGGTTCATGAGCCGGGGCTGCTGTTTGCATTTCCGTATATTATCGACGAAGTCATAACCGTGCCGACAGGCAGCGTCATCGAGCAGAAGGTGACGACGCATTATACATCCGGAAACATGACCACGCTACACAACAACGGATATGTTATAACGGGAGATCAGAATATAGCTGTTATCAGTGCGTCGGTCAAATACATCATTTCCGACCCGGTGGCATATGCGCTTAACGTAAAGGATATTCAGAGTATAATCAATGCGGCGGTAAGCAATGCCATGATAGATGAAGCGGCGTGTATCGGCGTCGATGATCTGCTGACCTCCGGTAAGGATGCCTATGCCACGGCAGTTATGGAGCGCTCACAGGCCAAGCTCAGCGCGGCCGGGACCGGGGTTACGCTCGGCAGTATCGAGCTTACCAATGTGTCCATGCCCATGGCGGTCAAGGATACATACGATATGGTGAACTCGGCAACTGTTCAGGCTGCGACACAGCTTGAGCAGGCGCGTCAGTACCGCGAAAATCTGATACCCAAAGCACAGTCAGAGGCGAACGCGCTTATAGCACAGGCAAATTCGGACTATTCCTCCTCCGTTGCGGCGGCAAACGCCGATCTTGCCGAGTTCTGGGGCGTTGCAGACGAATATGCTTCAAATCCCGATGTCGTTCGCACGCGGCTATACAGTGTAAAGGTGTCAGAGGCGCTGGCAAAGATCGGCCGCATACGTGTGGTTCAGGACGGCGAAACCAAGATCGTGCTGAGTGGGGAATGATATGGAAAACATAAACAATATGGCGGCTAACAGCCTTGAGTCGCTGTCCCGTGAAAACCTGAGTGAAAAGGGAAAAAGAAAGCTGACCCGAGAGATCGTATGTGGCGCGGTTGCTGTATCCTGCCTTGTCGTAGGGCTTGTATGCGGTCGCATTTATCCTTCAAATACAACGCTTCCCGCACTTTTGTACACCGTTGGCTTTATTGTCGAGGGTGTACCGGTGTTTGTCGCGGCAATTAAGGGCATTATTACGAGAAACCTCACTAATGCTATGGAGATACTTGTGGCACTGGCCATAATATCCTGCTATTTTTCACAGCAGCTGATATTGGCTGTGCTCATACCGCTGATACTCAATGTGGTGCATTTTCTCGAGGAACGCAGCATTATGGGTGGACGGGACGTCATTGAGGGACTGAAAAAAATGCAGCAGTCTACCGCGATCCTGCTCGAGGGAGATGCCGAAACGCAGGTGGACGCCCGTACGCTGAAGATCGGGCAGCAGATAGTAGTACGTCCCGGCTCGGGCATACCTATCGACGGTGAGGTGGTCAGCGGTGAGAGCCACATCGATCAGAAGTCATTGACGGGCGAACCCAAGCCTGCACATGTCCGTCCGGGCGACGCCGTTTATGCGGGTACCGTCAACATTGACGGGCGGATAATTGTAAGTGTTAAAAAAGAGTATGTTGATACGTCGTTTTCCAAGATACTCAAGCTGCTGGAAAAGTCTGAAGGCATAGCAATCCCCGAGTCGCGGCTCATCGACAGATTTATGATGTATTATATTCCGTTTGTGCTGGCGGTGGCGGCTGCTGTGGCGCTTATTGAGTCCGATATTTCGCGCGCAATTGCCATACTGGTGGTGTCCTGCCCGTGCGGGCAGATGTTAGTCAGCTCGGCGCCCATGATAGCGGCATTGTCGGTAGCCACGCGGCGGGGAATACTTATCAAAAACTCAAAATTTATAGAAGAGCTTACCGAGATCAACACAGTTGTGTTTGACAAGACCGGCACTGTTACAGAAGGCGATCTGTTTCTGAACAAGGCAGTTACCGCACCGGGACAGTCTGCTGACGAGCTTATGCGGGCTGCGGCAACGCTTGCCGGGGCATCTACCCATCCGGTGTCACGCGCTGCCGCAGCTTATGTACGAGGACGTTTT
>URHI01000036.1 GCA_900547565.1 uncultured Eubacteriales bacterium
CTGCCGCGTAGCAGAAAATGGTCACTTCTCACCGTCCTGAAAGACGATATTCCTGTAATCTTCTTATCGTCCTCGTAAGACGATATCTCTGTAATCTTCTCATCGTCCTTGAAAGACGATATCTCTGTAATCTTCTCATCGTCCTTGACAGACATAACCGCCATAGATCCAAAAAATATACCTTTATTTCCCCGATGCAACACCGACTATATCCGTCACCTTCTTCATCCCGGCATCGGCTAACTCAATCAACCTCGCCCGCCGCTCCGTGTCAGCCGTCCCGCGGCGACCGCTAAATGCCGCGGACGATGCAAGCGATATAAGCTCTCCGGGTGCCGTCAGCGTCGCGGGGAGCGGCGCCGCAAGTCCCGCATAGGACATAAACCCAAGTATTTCCGGCGTGTTTCCTATTGCCACCGCCGGAACTCCGGCGATAAAACTGAACTCAAGCACATGCAACCGCATACTGACCGTTACAAGACACCGGCTCAGTATGCCGACCGCTTCGCCGGGGGTGATATTGCCGAGCACGCGCCCCGGACGTTCCATAAGACGCCTGACCGCGTCCGTAATGCGCCGGTCGTCAGGGGACGTTATCAGAAAAAGCGCCTCTGCGCCACATACCTGCGCTATTCCGTCCAGCGCGGCGGCTATGCGCATGAGCCGATGCTGCTCTTCACGCCCCGGATCGTGTACTCCGGTGTGCTCAGGAGAGCGCAGCGATACCGCAAAAAACGGTCCGTCGCCCCCCAGTAAAAACGCAGTGCGCCCCACCTCACACGGAGGCGTCAGCAATGCCGGGTCGGCATAGACAGACCCGCCGTCAAGCCGAACCCCAAGGCTGTGCGCTATGTCCAGCGCCAGTGGCTCGCGAAGAACGACACAGCCTGCACTGTTCAACAGCAACGCCGCTTGACGCCGCGCCGTCTCGCCGTACATCGGGCCAAGGCCGGCCCCCCATATCATAACTCCCATTCCTCTGCGCGAGGCAAGCGTCGCCAGACGGCGGTAATACCTCAGATTTCCGTGCCATTGCTGTATCAGCGATCCGCCGCCAAGCAGCAGTATCGTGGCCCTGCCAAGGGAGTGCCGAATGGCAAAAAAATTATGCCTGCCAACGCATTTCACGCCAAACCGTCGCTCTGCGCGACGGTGCTTTTTGGTTATCATACATATCTCGGAAGGCCGCAGTCCCGCTGCGCGCAGCCGGGCTATCAGGACATCGCCCGCAGCGTCCAGACCGAGATTCCCATGTCCCATGCCGCCGCAAATGACCACGCGCGGATGTGCTCGGACGTGCAGAGCTGCCGCAGAACGGTATACTTCCAGCGTTTTTTCAGCCGCGGCAGACGCCGAATGGTGACGTATAATAAACTCACGTCCGGCCAGACCGAGCTTTTTTCGTTGTTCAACATCTAACCTTGCGAGCCGGCATATGTCGGCAAAAAGCAGCTCAGACAGTGCCTTAGTGTCGGTTTTCGGCGCCGCCCGGGCGCACAGATTGGTAGAATCGGCGATGCTTTCCGACTCGTCCGGAGCGAATATACCGCCATAGCCTTCGTCTCCGGCAAGTATCACCGGCAGGCCGCAGGCGGCAGCTTCCATGGCCGCTCTTGAAACGCCGACAAAAATGTCGGCCTGACGCAACAGCGATTCAATGTCGCCGCGCGCGCCGGTCATCCGCACTACCCGGTCGCCGCAGACGGTATTCATCAGCTCGGCAAGCGATGCCAGCTCGGTATAACGGTCTCCGCCGCCGACAATGGTTATTGTGGCACCTGAAAATTCGCCGCGCAATCGTCCGGCAAGACGGCACAGCGCCGATGCGGCGGAGGAGCAGTCGTGGTCCAGCCTGCTTACAAAAATGATGTGGGGAAAACCGGTGGCCTGGGGGACGTTTTGAGGGAAATTTTCAGTCTCAGTGGGGGTAACCGTACATAGTTCGGCAGATATTTCTGCCATAGTGGTGGAAGGACGCGGGCAAAAACGTGTAGTGTCAATGCCGTTTGAGATCACGCTGATATGGTCCGGCCACAGTCCGCAACGGTCTGCAAGCATTTGCTTGATATCCTGACTGACCGCAATCGTCCGCTCCCCCCAAACCGACAGTCGCGCCAACAGAGGTGTCATGCGGAACATGGCGTGCGCCGTGACCACAAGCGGAATGTGATTGCGGCGTGCGGCGACGCGCAGCAGCAATGCGGGCAGGCGTGCGTGGGCGTGTATTATGTCGAATCCGCTGTGAGCCAGCTTTGCCAACCGCCGCCTCGAGCGCAGCAGCCCCCACGGTGTGCGCCGGAACGGTGGCAACGGCACAAATTTTACCCCGGCCGGCAGTGCGTTTGCCAGCGCTCCGCGCGGGGCGGCGACCGTGAGGCGGTGTCCTGATTTTGTCAGCTCTCCTGCAAGCGACAGAATGTGAGTTTCCGCGCCTCCGTAGCCCATGGCGTCTGTGCATATGAGTATTTTCATGACTGCCCTCCGATACAATTTTGCGGTGGGCCTGTGTTCCGGGATTATGCACCGGCGAGGCCCGCGATATTACTATTTTATGCCGGGCAGGGCAAAATTAATCAGGGGAGGGAGTAATGACGCCCGCAAAACAGGAGAACACGGCCGAAAGCGATTCATTTTACAGACATAATAGCTCCGCGACTCGCACGGTAGTAAATGCTTTTTGCGTTGCTTAAATATAAAAGCCCATCCCAAAAGGGATAGGCTTTTATAGCTACCCGTCCGAACAAGCCGGCTCACGGCAACACATACCGCGCCGCGGTCACAGCTCGTTTTCGCCGAGATTATGTCCACAGATATCGCATAGCGGACATCCTTCACACCTCGGTGAACGCGCCGAGCAGACGTCCCGCCCGAAATTTACCAGTCTGTGGCACAGATCCGTCTGCTTTGACGGTTCCACCAGCTCTGACAGTATGCGCTCAACACGTACGGGATCGGTCAGCGATTCGGGGTACATGCCGAACCGGCCGCATAACCGGATGCAGTGCGTGTCTGCCACAATACCGGGTACGCCGTAAATGTCTCCCAACAGCAGATTGGCAATTTTTCTCCCGACACCCGGTAGCTTCAACAGCTCCTCCATGTCGCAGGGCACCCGCCCACCGTAACGCTCACGCAAAAGTCCGCACGCCGCCTTGACGCTTGCAGCCTTTGTCCGGTATAATCCGCAGGGGCGGATTATTTGCTCCAGCTGTTCTATCGGGGCATCGGCTACGGCATCCGACGTAGGGAAGCGCGCGAAAAGCTCGCGGCATACAATATTTACGCGTGCATCGGTGCATTGAGCCGAAAGACGCCCCATTATAAGCAACTTCCAGTCCTCTCCGCCGTACTCAAGTGCGCAGACGGATACGGGATACACCAGCTCCAGCCGCGCAACGATTTCGGCCATGCGGAGCTTCTTTTGTTGATTTGACAGTTCCATGATGCTCAGCCCCGGTTTCGTATGTATTTTTTGGCAGCTTCGTTGCCAAGACACCAGCCAAGCCCGCGGCAGGTGCAGTCGGTCGGATTTTTAGCGGGTGTGACACGCATGCCGAGCCGCTTTTTCATAAGCTCGGGCAGCCCGTCGATAAGCGCACCGCCGCCAAGCAGGACAATACCGCTGTCATAAATATCGGACGCCAGCTCCGGCGGTGTTTCCTCAAGTGTGGTCTTTATCATTCCGATGACATGCTCCAGCCGCTCGGACATGGCGGCGCAGACATCGGCGCATGTGACACGGGCACTGCCGGTCAGACCGCCGCCGAGGTCGCGTCCCGGCACCTCGGCCACACCGCGGTCAAAATTCTGCCAGGCCGAGCCTATCTTGATACGCAGTGCCTCAGCCGCGGGTTCGCCGATCAGAAGGTCGTATTTTTTCCTTATATATTGTACTATCGCGCGGTCGAGGTCGCAGCAGCCTATGCGCAGCGTGTCGGAAATGACAATGCCGCCCATGCTGAGCACCGCCACCTGACAGCAACCGCCGCCAAAGTCAACCACCATACAGCCCTTTGGGCCGGAGATGCGCAGCCCCGCGCCGATGGCGGCGGCGACCGGGGCATCTACCATGTATACCTGACGTGCACCGGCGTCGTATACCGTGTCCTCAAGTGCGCGGCGCTCAACCTCGTTGACACGGCAGGGAACCGACACTATTACATCGGGGCGGTGCATGACCGAAACGGCTTCCAGCTTTGAAAAGTAGTGGCGGAGCATGCGCGTTGCCGCCTCCGGTTCGGCAACAACGCCGCCCTGTACTGGCCGGCAGGCGCACAGCTCGGGTGGAGTCTTGCCGAACATGCGGCGCGCGTCCGCGCCGACGGCCACGGTCTTGCCCGAGCGCAGCTCGGTGGCGACGGCGGTCGGGGAGCGGAGAGCAATTCCTTTTTCCTTGTCAAATATGC
The DNA here is from genome assembly GCA_900547565.1 of uncultured Eubacteriales bacterium. Taxonomy (GTDB): domain Bacteria; phylum Bacillota; class Clostridia; order Oscillospirales; family CAG-272; genus UMGS1002. The sequence goes on from URHI01000036.1 coordinate 4,407, forward strand.
GTGTATTGGAGCTGCCTATATCCAGCCCAAGCTGTCTGACCATAGTGTTTTCCTTTCTTTATTCCGATTTGTGGCAGAGCTGACCGAGGTCGATGCCGAGACCGTCACGCGCCAGCCGGTACATGCACCTGACCGGCAGCCCCATGACGGTGAAAAAGTCGCCGTCAATGCCGTCGATGAACATAGCTGCGCCCTGCTGTATGGCGTAGGCCCCGGCCTTGTCCATATAGGAGCATCTTGATAGATAGCTGTCGATCTCGCGGTCGGTCATGTCGGAAAAGCGGACGTGTGTTGCCGAAACGTCCGATACCGTGTGAGTGCCTAGGCTTAGTGCAATGCCGCTGAAGACGGTATGCTGCCGTCCGGACATAAGATGCAGCATGCGGCGTGCATCGTCCTCATCACGCGGCTTTCCGAGCAGGCAGTTGTCACACCAGACCAGCGTGTCGGAGGATATGACGAGCGTGTCGGAGGTGAGCTTTCCTGCTGTCGACAGCATTTCGCGTGCTCCGCGACCCTTGCGTTCGGCCAGCTCGCGTACCAGCGCGGCAGGGTCGGTTATATCGGAGGTCTCATCAACATCAGGCACCAATACCGAAAAGTCAAGGCCGAGACCGGAGAGTATTTCACGGCGGCGTGGGGAAGCGGAGGCAAGTATGATATTCATCAGAGGTATCCTTAATCAATAAACTTATTTTTTCCGGAACAGCATAATGCACAGTCCGACAAATGCCGCAAGCGACACAAACAGTATCACTCCCCACAGTATTGCCGTGCGGACGTATTGCAGGCCCTCCACTGTATGGCTGTAAGGCTCCCGCGTCGTTGTGTCGTGCGGGACAGTTGTGTCCGGTGTTGTGTCGGAGGGGGTGGTGATCGGTTCTGTATCGGGCGGAGTCGTGATCGGCTCGGTGTCGGGCGGAGTAGTAACCGGTTCTGTGTCCGGCGGGTCGGTTACGGGTATTTCTTTTAGCGTCAGCGAAACGGTTACGTCGTGCGCAGGCATGGTGAATGAGGCGTAGCCGTTATTTGCCGATATGAAGTGGCCGTCGTCTATCGTCCAGACTGCCTCCCAGCCGTTCGGCACGGGTTCTGCCGGTGTCAACCGGACGGTGTCGCCGCGGTAGTACAGTCCGCCGCCCGCAATACCGTACGTTACGTTATCTCCGGTATGGACCGTGTAGCGCCGGAGCGCATCGCCTGTGTAGGCTGAAAAGCCCCATTCGTATGTTCCGGTGTATTCGCCTATTCCGGTGAGCGTGACCTCAAGACGTCCGTACTGCTGGTTTTCGGTGACAGTGTAAGTATAATCGGCCTCGGGGAGCAGCGGTCGGCCGCGGAACGAAACATTCAGCTTCTTTATCATGTCAACGCCGGAACCGGATATGTCAAATTCAGGTACGACGTCGCAGAATTCGATGTGGCGGAGTGTGTAGTTGGCGGTGCATCCGGTACAGCGGAAGGTTTCGATTCCGTCCGTGATACCGACACTTACGAAATTATGCTCGGTTTTGGGGAACGACACCGTTCGGTATGCCCCGCAGAAGGGACAGGTCAGAGTCTGACTGCCCTCGGAGTGACAGCTGGGCGCCGTATACGCCGTTTCAACATAAAAACAGCCTGTCGGTACTGCTGCGCGGGCATATCCGCCCGAATATGAGCGTCCGTTTGGATACCACAGTGCCGAGCCGGTCAGCCAGGAACGGTCGGAATCGGTATATACCACCATGGACAGCGGTACTGCGCCGAACGGCATCAGCTCGTCCGTGCTGTTCTGCCCGCTGCATTCAGGCATATCGCAGTGCGCGTACAGCCGGGCAAGAGAGGTACAGCCCGAAAAAGCACCCGAAAGAATTCTTGTAAGTGTTGACGGAAGTGTGACACATGTCAGCGTGCTGCAGCCCGAAAACGCATTAATTCCGACCGTCCCCGAGCCTTCCGGAATATATATGGAGCGCAGTGAAACGCACCCGCGGAAGCATTCCTGACCTATATTTGAGCGCAGTGCGCGCGGCATGCGCACATAACGCAGGACGCTCAGCCCGCGGAAGGTGCCGTCGCCTATTGAAGTGACGGTGCACGGTATCATGACAGCCTGCAGGGAATCACAGCCCGAGGCAAACGATCGTTCGGATATCGCAACCACTGCGGCACCGTCTATAGTGTCAGGCAGTATCAGTGCGGCGGCTGACGTGCGGCAGCCCGTTATCTCAACGCCGCCCAGCGTGGTCTTGTACGTCAGTCCGGCGGCCTGCACCGACGCTGCGTTGCCGTCCGGCGCGGCGGTCGCAACGGCGATGATATTATGCCCGTTTGCCGCAACGGCTCCCAGCGTATCTGAGCCGGACGGAGCGTAAACCCTGATCTCCGAAGCGGGTGTTCCGAAAACGTCGGATGACAGCTCTGCGTCAGGGGAGACAATTATAACATCCTCCAGCAGGCCGCAGTCCGCGAGGGCGGCATCACCGACCGACTCAAGCGTGACGGGCAGTGTCAGGCTCAAAAGCGCGTCACAGCCCGCAAACGCCGACGCGCCCAGCGTGCGCAGACCGTCGCCTACGTCGGCAAAGTACAGCGAGGTACAGCGCTCGAATGCCGAGTCGCCGATATGAGTCACGCTGTCCGGAAGAGTAAGCTCCAGCAGGCCGGAACATCCGCGGAAGGCGGCCGCACCTATGCTCTGCACGCCGTCGGCGATGTGCAGTCGTACGAGCTCGGTGTGCGACTCAAACACGCCGTCCGCAATTGCCGTCACAGGCAGGCCGTTGATGGTAGCCGGTACGGCCACGGCGATGCTGTTACCGCTGTAGGCTGTTATTGTGACGGTGCCGTTCTGCTCGGTATAGCTGAACTGTTCTGCGTCGCCGTCCTCGGCGTATGTCGGCAGCGTACCCAGCACGGCAATGCCGGCAAAGCAGCTCAGAGAGATCAGAAGCGCCAGCGCGGCCGTCGCGGTGCGCCGCAAAAAGTTTTCTTTGATATGTGTTTTCATCATTTATCGGTGTATTCCTCTTAAGCTTTATCCGATGCCGGTTGAGCCGAAGCCGCCCGCGCCGCGCACGGTCCGGTCAAGCGTGTCGCACTCGGTAAGTTTTGCGGCATAGACGGGCATGAACATGAGTTGTGCTATGCGGTCGCCGTCGTGCACGGTAAACGGCTCGTCCGAGTTGTTTATCAGGCTGACCGAGATTTCGCCGCGGTAATCCGAGTCTATCACACCTATGCCGTTGGCCAGCGATATGCCGTATTTTGTGCCAAGACCGCTGCGCGCCGCCACAATGGCGACCACATCGTCCCGCCCCGTAGATATGGCAATTCCGGTTGGCACGCGGACGCGCTCGCCCGGCGCGATGGTCATACTTTTACCCTCAAGCGCGGCGCGCAGATCCATGGCGGCCGAGCCGTCGGTGGCGTAGGAGGGGAGAGACGCACCCCGTGTCAGCTTTATTTTAACATCAAGTTCCATAATTCAGAGCCTTTCGGTAAAGATATAAATAACCAGTATGAGTATAACATAATTGCCGCTGTAAATCAATAAGCTGACGCAAATTTTACGGCTTCGTTGACGTATCCTTCACAAATCCTTCAATAATAGTGTTTACAAATCCAAACTTTTATGGTATAATGTCAAAATAGGATAGTAGCGAAAGTGTATTTATTTATCATCACCAGTAAAGGAGGCCGGCCATGAGAAAAAGACTGCCGCCCAATGCGGCGGATGTACGTATTCCGCTGACAATCTGTATCATTATCGGGATTTTTCTGCTGACCGTTTATACCGTCCTGACCTCCCTGACCGACTTCTCTCCACTTATCCTGGGCATTATTTTCACGGTACTGTACCTGTATATTGCGATATTCGGCTTTGTGGCGGTGCGCAACAAGCTGAAGAGTGTGGAGCTGGAGCGCCAGCGGGCCGACGCAATGAACACCGAGATGTATCAGATGTTCCGCGAGTCGGTTGATCTGCCCTATGCCGTTGTGGCGGCAGACGGGCATGTTGCAATAATCAACCGCTGTCTGCAGGACATACTGAACCAGAATTTTCCTTACGGAGGTCGGGTGGAAGACTTCTGCTCGGCAACTGCGCAGGAGATCATCAAGGCAAGCACGCCGGAAGGGCAGCTTGCCATAAATCTTGACCGCCCCGGCACCACTGCCGCCGTCCCCGGTGACGGGCTTAAGGTCACGATACGCCGCCGCCGATTTGTCGCGCGCAGCTACCCCATGACCATCAAAGGCTCCGCCTGCCACATGATCGTGTTTACGGAAATTACGGCGCTTGTAAATCTTGAGGACAAGATGGAGCGCGAAAATCCCGTTGTGGCGTATATAGTTATCGACAACCTTGAGGAGCTGGCGCAGTATATTCACGCAAGCTACCGCGCCGCGGCAAACGAGATCGAAACAATACTCAAGAACTGGGCCAACAGCATGGACGGCATACTCCGCGAGTACGACCGCGACAAGTATCTTTTGATAATCTCACAGGAAAAGCTGGAGGAATGTGTCAGGGGCAAGTTTGAAATTCTTGACTCCGTGCGCGATGTCAGACTCGGCGACGACAACATGTCGGTTACCGTGTCCATGGGCATTTACGCCGGTACCGGCACACTGGCCGAACGTGAGACCGGCGCGGCTGAGGCGCTTGATCTGGCTCTTCAGCGCGGAGGCGATCAGGTCGCACTGCGCCGCGGCACCGAGATGGAATACTTCGGCGGTCGCAGCAAGAGCCTGCAAAAGCGGACGCGGGTGCGCTCTCGTGTCAACGCCACACTGCTGTGCGCCAAGATCGCAGAGTCGTCCAATGTTCTGGTCATGGGGCACAAAAACCCCGATTTTGACTGTATCGGAGCCTGCGTCGGCATTGCCCGGCTGGCAATGTTCTGCGGAGTACCTGTCAAAATAATCTCCGATCTCAAGAGCGAGAACCTGCGCATCGTCCAGCGGCGGCTGACAAGGTATGACGAGTACCGCGACATGTTTGTCGACGCACTGGCCGGACTTGATTTTGTACGGCCCAACACACTGCTGGTCATATGCGACGCAAATAACTTCAATATTATAGAGGCGCCCGAAATTCCCGACAACGTCGAGCGCATAGCCATAATCGACCATCACCGCCAGACGGCAAAGTTCGACTTCGAGCCGTTGGTCAGCTATATTGATCCCGCCGCGTCGTCGGCTTGCGAGCTGGTTGCCGAGGTACTCGAGCAGTGCACCCCCGGCGGTTCGCTGCTTAAGGACGAGGCTACGGCAATGCTTGCCGGTATCATGCTTGACACCAAAAACTTTTCCAAGGAAACCGGCACACGCACATTCTCGGCGGCGCTGTACCTTCAGAATGAGGGCGGAAAGTCGGAAGCCGCGCGCAAGTATTTTGACGAAAATCTTGATGAATTTCTTGCCGAGGCACGTTTCAGCAATGATATTGAAATATATCGCAACACTATCGCCATTACGCGCAGTGACGGCACCGGAAACGAACAGTATGACCGCACAGCCGCATCCAAGGCGGCAGATAAGCTGCTGGCGGTGCGACAGGTCGAGGCGTCGTTCGCGCTTGTGCGTACGGGCAATATAATCCGCATATCCGGACGGTCGTCCGGTAAGATAAATGTTCAGCTTATTCTTGAACAGCTGAACGGCGGCGGGCATTTCGACGCCGCGGGCGCCGCGGTCGAGGGTGCTATGGACAAGGCCTGTGAGCTTCTTAAGCGGGCCATCGACAACTATCTCACTGACATTAAGTAATTGAAAGAGAGGATACTACTATGCAGGTTATTCTGACTTGTGACGTAAAGGGGCAGGGCAAAAAGGATCAGATCATCAACGTGTCGGACGGTTACGCCCGCAACTTCCTGTTTCCCAAGGGATTGGCCGTTCCGGCCGATAAAAAGGCAATAAAAGATGTGCAGAACCGCGAAGCGTCCCGCCTTCACCGCCTGGAGCTTGAAAAGGCCGAGGCGCTGGAGCAGGCCGAGCGGCTTTCGGCTTTGCTGGTTAAAATAAAGATGGGCGCCGGTGCCGACGGCAGACTGTACGGCTCGGTTACGTCCAAAGATATTTCCGAGGCGCTTGAGCGTGAGCACGGGATAGTCGTCGACCGCCGCAAAATTGTTGTCAACGAACCCATAAAGGCGTACGGCAGCTATGTGCTGGACGTCAAGCTGTTCCCCGAGGTGACGGGAAGAATAAATCTGTTGGTCTGCGAGAATTAACGCGCGCCTGACGGAGAAGTATAAATGAATGAAGAACTGATACGCAAGCTGCCGTTCTCGCTTTTGGCGGAGCAGTCATTGCTGGGAGCGATAATGATAGACCCGGAGTCTATCCGGGAGGTCGCCGATATGATCAGCTCGGAGGACTTTTATATCGAGGAGCATAAACAGATATATCTGGCCATGCACGAGCTTTTCCTGACCGACAACGACATCGACCTTGTCACACTGGTGGATACATTGGTGCGCAAGGGCATTTACGACAAGTCGGGCGGGGAGGATTATATACACACGATAGGTCAGGTCGTTCCCGGATCGCAGAACATCAAGGACTATGCCCGCATAGTCAAGGAAAAAAGCGTGCTGCGTCAGCTCATCGCCGCCTGCGGGGACATATCGGACACGGCATATACCGAGCAGGAGTCGGTTACAAACATAATCGACAATGCTCAAAACCGCATTTTTGCCATTGCACAGGGGCGCGACACGCGCACCTTCCGGCATATACGCGATGTGCTTGGCGAGGTGTATTCCAATCTTAACCGGTTGTATGAGGGCGATGAGTCGGCCGTGGGAACGCCTACCGGCTTCTCGGGACTCGACAGCGTGCTGGCCGGTATGGGCAAGGGAGATCTTGTGCTGGTCGGTGCACGCCCCGGCATGGGAAAAACCAGCTTTGTGCTTAACATCGGCACCAATGTCGCCGAGAAAACCAAAAAAACAGTGTGTATTTTTTCGCTGGAAATGCCGGCCGAACAGCTTGTGTCGAGAATGCTCGCAAGCGAGGCCATGGTAGACAGCTACACGCTGCGTACGGGCAAGCTGACGCCCGATGACTGGACTAAAATAGCCGAGGCGTCCGGTCGGCTTGCCGGTGTGGACATACTCATAGACGACTCCACCGGTATGACCGCCACTGCCATGAAGGCAAAGCTGCGCCGGGTCAAAAATCTCGGGCTGGTCATAATCGACTATCTGCAGCTGATGCAGGGCGAACGCCATCAGGACAACAAGGTACAAGAGGTCGCCGACATTACGCGCAACATGAAGATCATGGCAAAGGAGCTGGGCGTTCCTGTCATATGCTGTGCTCAGCTCAACCGCGGTACCGACGGACGTACCGACAAACGGCCGGTGCTGTCCGACCTTCGTGACTCAGGCTCGATAGAGCAGGATGCGGATACGGTACTGTTTCTCTACCGCGACGAATATTATAAAACCGATAAGTCACCCACCGACGGCAATGAGTGCAGCATAGTTGAGGTCATTGTGGCCAAAAACCGTCACGGCTCGACCGGAATGGTCAAAATGGGCTGGGTGGGTAAATATACCCTGTTCCGTTCCATTGCGGACAGTGACTCTTTGCCGCAATAAGTGTATAAAATATACTGAAGGGTGGATTTTTAATGAAGCAATACGGTCTGCCGTTCATACCGCCGCACGAGCTGTCGGGCCTTGCGGCCGACACGCCGCTGCTGCTTGGGTTTTCGGGCGGTGCCGATTCGCGTGCACTGCTGGATCTGCTTGTGCGCTACCGCGAGAGCACCGGCGCGCCGCTGTTTGCCGCGCATGTCAATCACATGATACGCGGCGACGAGGCCGTGCGCGACATGCGCTTTGCCTGCGAGACGGCCGCTGCGGCGGGCGTTCACTGCTTTACGCTGTGTGCCGACGTTCCGGCACTGGCAAAGCAGAGAGGGCAGGGGTTGGAGCTGACGGCACGGCAGGTCAGATATGAGTTTTTCGGCCGCATTATGGCGGAAAACGGAATACCCGTGCTTGTGACCGCCCATAATGCCGATGACAGACTTGAAACACTGCTGTTCAATATCGCCCGGGGCTGCGGACTCGGCGGGCTGTGTGCAATACCGCCGCGCCGGCCTTTCGGAGACTGCGTGCTGATACGTCCGCTGATAAACGCACCCAAGGCGGATATTGTAGCATACTGCCGGGAGCGGGGACTGGCGTTTGTTACGGATTCGACAAACGCGGACGACGATTATTCAAGAAATCTCATACGTCACAAGGTGATACCGCCGCTATCCGAGGTCAATCCGGCACTGATTCGCAACGCGGGTAGGCTGGCTGCGGCGGCGCGGTGCGACCTTGATTTCATCATGGAGCAGGTCGACAGGTATTTCGCCGAAAACGGCGAAGCGGCCTGTGAGCTGGCACGGCTGAGGGCACAGCATCCCGCAGTCCGGGCGCGTGTGCTGGACGAAATGTACCGCCGCGCGGCCGAACGTCTGGCAAATGAGCAACCGACCTCAGGGCAGCCCGGAGAGGAGTGCTCAGCACAGGATACGTCAGCGGAGCGATCGCCCGATACCCGGCTGGTAAGTGCGCAACTGACAGAAGGACATCCTGCGCCGGAATACCGGATGCCGGAGCCGGCAAGCGATCCTGCTCGCCTTCACGCGCAGGCACTGGAGCAGCTTATCGAGCGCGGCGTGGGCGGGTCTGCGGTGTCATTGCCGGGACTGGTTCGGGCCAGCATCGTCAGGGGACGGCTGATTTTCGCCCGCGATCCTCGCAAGAGCTTCAGGCATCTTTGAAAACGAAAATTATTTTGTTGTATATACATTTGAAAGGATCACTATGAATAAGGATATCGAACGAGTACTGGTCGACGAGCGGGAGCTTGACCGCATTATTACCCGCCTTGCGGAGCAGATCGACCGCGACTACTCGACTCCCGGACACCGGTTGGTGCTGGTGTCAATTCTCAAGGGCTCGGTGATGTTCACCGGAGCGCTGATGGGTAAGCTCAAAACCCCGGCCGAGATCGAGTTCATGAAGGTGTCGTCTTACGGCTCGCAGACAAAAAGCTCGGGCTGTATCAGCGTATTGCTCGATCTCAAGCGTGACGATCTGGATCAGCTGGATCTGCTCATTGTCGAGGACATTGTTGACAGCGGCCGCACGCTTAACCTGCTGACCGGCCTGCTCCGCGACCGCGGCGCGCACAGCGTCAGAACCTGTACCATGCTGGATAAGCCCTCCCGTCGTGAGGTGAACTTCACTCCCGACTACATAGGCGCCGAAATTCCCGATGAATTCGTGGTAGGCTTTGGCCTGGATTATGATGAAAAATACCGAAATCTGCCCTATGTCGGGGTGCTCAGTCCCTGCGTTTACAGCACACAGCCGGCAAAGTAAGTTCAGCTTTTACGAAAGAGGAGTCCCATGAAAAAGAATTTCAGCGTAATTATATTTTATCTGGTGGTGATAGCGCTTATCGTGCTGGTATCCTCCCAGCTGTTGGGAAGACAGAGCACCGAAAAGTGTACCTATTCACAGGTTGAGCAGTTCTTTGAGGAAGATCTGGTCAAGAAATATCAGGTGTCCAAGAGCTATCAGCTGAAACTGGAGGTATATGTCAAAGACACGTCGTCGGAAGACGGCCTTGTCCGTGACGAGGACGGTAAGATAACAAACAAAACACAGCTGTATTCATATCAGCTCAGCGGCCTCAGCCTGTATAAATTCGACCGCAATGTCGATACCTATTCCCATAACCAAAACCTTGAGGCGTTTGATTTTGAGCCTGAGACCACACTGCCGTGGTGGGTCAGTCTTATTCCGGCAGCGCTGGTGATCCTGGCGCTGGTGGCGCTGTGGGTGTTTGCCTCTAATCAGGCGTCGGGCAAGGGCGGCGGAAAAATGAATTCATTCGGTAAGGCGCGCGTAAAAATGCCCGATCCCAATGATAAGGACCGCGTTACGTTCAAAGACGTGGCGGGTGCCGACGAGGAAAAAGCCGAGCTTGAGGAGATTGTCGAATATCTCAAGGCACCGTCCAAGTTTTCAAGACTCGGCGCCAAGATACCGCACGGCGTACTGCTCGTAGGCCCTCCCGGTACAGGTAAAACACTGCTGGCTAAGGCCGTCGCGGGCGAGGCAGGCGTGCCGTTCTTCTCGATTTCCGGCTCGGATTTTGTTGAGATGTACGTCGGTGTCGGTGCGTCACGTGTGCGCGACCTGTTTGAGAATGCACGCAAGGCGCCGGCCGCGATAATATTTATTGATGAGATCGACGCAGTCGGCCGTCACAGAGGCGCCGGCCTCGGCGGCGGACACGATGAGCGTGAGCAGACGCTCAACCAGCTGCTGGTTGAGATGGACGGCTT
>URHI01000037.1 GCA_900547565.1 uncultured Eubacteriales bacterium
AAGCGCGGACGCCGGCAGAAGGATCGCCGGCGTCCGCCTGAAAGGCCAGGAACCGGCAAAGGCCGGATTGCAAAAACGGGGATATTATGGTAAACTGAGCTTGTAATAGAAAGGAGTTGATTACCGGTGAAAAAAATCGGTGTTCTTTTATTGTGCGCCTTGCTGGCGGCTTCCGTTATGACGGCCTGCCAAAACGGAGGAAAAGACGGGAATTCGTCCCAGACTTCCTCCGCTGCCTCCAGCGCCCAGACCTCCAGCGCCCCGGCCTCCTCAGCGGAGGAAACTTCCAGCCAAGCCGCCTCCTCCCAGGAAACCAGCCCTTCCTCTGAACCGGACAAGGTGTATGAAAGCGGAGCGGATTATACCCTGGAAATTACCGAAATGGAGCCTGCCGGGATTGACGGAGTCAGCGTATCGATGACGGTTCCGGTGATGGGCGGCGCGGCTGCGCAAAAATACGGCGTCAGCGGGGAGATCACCCGGCAGGTCAATGGAACGGTTCAGGAGGTTATCGCGGATTCCGGTTATCACTCCGGCACGCTGACTCTGGAAAGCGAAGCCCCGTACTACTCCGAAAAGCTGCTCAGCATCGTGATGACTGTGGACTACACCGCCGAAGGGATGGCCTATCCGGTCCACACGGTGAAAACGGTGAACTTTCTTTTGGGCGAAAGCGGGTTTTCCGACTTTGCCAGCGCCATTGAGGATAACGACGCCTTCCGTGAGGCGCTGACAGCGAACAACGGTTCCGATGTGGATGACGAAACCTTGTTGTCCGGTATCAGCGAGGCCAGCGTTTACTTTACGGAAACCGGCGTGGGAATCGCCGTGCCGGTACCCCATGCCGTTGGAGACGTGGTCCGGATCGTGATCCCCTACAGCCAGACCGAGGGCTTCCGCACCGACGATCCGGCGTGGAACAGCTTCCAATAACCAAAAATTTTCAGCGGGGCCGCCGGAGCGGTTTCGGCGGTTCTGAACGGTTGTCTCCGCCGCGGGCGGAGGCAAGGCCCCGCTCTGAAGCGGAAAAGTAAATGGCGTTGGTTTTTCCCGGCACAGCCCGGTTTTCCATCAAATCCACAGGGTATGGCGATGGAAAATGAGGGTGAGCAAATTGCACAAATTTCAAAGAGAAAATTCTTGCAAATATACAGAAAAAAAGCTTGCAACTTCCGGTGAAAAATGGTATTATAATTGAGCGTGACTGCGATAGATATGCGATGAAGCGGGAGGTTGCGGCGGTTTCCGCCGGTTTTTCCGTGGAGTATGTCCGATTTTAAACCGGGCGACAGAAATATTTTGAGAAAGTGAAAGTGCGGCTTGCCTTGCTTTCATGGTACTCAGACGCTTTTTGACCGAACCCGGATTAGACTCGTAAGAGTCCAGTCCGGTTTTTCAATGCAGGTCGAGGAAACACCCGGATGGGTTGTCGAAAATAGAAGCGTCGCCCGCCAACTATTTTAAGGAGGCGTTGTTCATGGCAAACTTCAATTTCAATAAGGTTATCCTTGGCGGAAGACTCACTGCCGACCCCGAACTGAAGCAGACACAAAGCGGTATCCCGGTTGTATCCTTCAGCATTGCGGTTAACCGTAGATACCAGTCGAAGGACGCACCTCAACAGACCGATTTCTTCAACATTACCGCATGGCGCAACACTGCCGAGTTTGTTTCCAAATATTTTCGCAAAGGCTCTTCAATCTGCGTGACAGGTTCCATTCAAAACCGGACATGGACCGATCAGCAGGGGCAAAAACGCTACGCAACCGACATAGTTGCCGATGAGGTTATGTTTGTTGACAGCCGCCAGGAAAATTCCGGTGCCGCTGCTCAGTATACTCCCGATGCATACAACACCCCGTCCTTCTCCACACCGGCAGCCTCTGCCCCCAAGTTTGAAGAAGTCAAGACGGATGACGATCTGCCTTTCTGAGCGGATCAATTAAATTGAAAGGATTGGATTTTTATAATGGATAAGCAGGAAACCCCTCGCGTTCAACGCACTAACACTCTCCGCAAGAGAAAAAAGGTCTGCGTATTTTGTGCAGATAAAATCGACTACATCGACTACAAAGAAGTCGGCAAGCTGAGAAAATTTGTCAGCGAGCGCGGCAAGATTCTTCCCAGACGTATTTCCGGAACTTGTGCAAAGCATCAGAGAGAGCTTAATACGGCTATTAAGCGCGCTCGTCAGGCTGCACTTCTTCCCTACGTTTCCGACTGATTCAAAAAGCTACCCCCGGCACATTCCTGTAACGTGTGCCGGGGGTATAAATTTGTCATAAAAAGCGGAGTGGCAGCTTTGCCGCTCCGCTTTTTATTGTAGCCCGAATTATGTTTATTGTTTGACAAACGCCTTACCGTCGATATAAATAGTATTGCCGTCCTTTGAGAAGGAATGTTCCTGACGATCATCGGCAATTGTGATGTAAATTTTATCGCCATCTATTTCATACGTAGCGGTAAAAGGAACATCTATAATTGAAATCACAACTTTGTCGCTGAACAGGCTGAATTTATATGAGGTATATATAGACGAATCCTCACTGGTATATGTTCCGGAGATGCGGTTGCACGATGTAAGGCAACAAGCCAATATAATTAATGCCGCGACAAGAGCGGTTCCCTTAACAATATACTTTTTCATCAAGGCTCTCCCAAATACAAATATTAATAGCACTTTATTAGTATATCACACATTTCATGTTTTGTCAATCATTTTTGAACATAAAAATGGGGTGCCTAAGCACCCCGGGAAATTATTACTTCTTTGTGTACTTGATTTCGCCGATCTTCACATAATCGTCGCCCTGCTCAAATGTCATTGTGCCATTGTAGGACTTAGCTTCACTGTCTTCAAATGTGAAGGTGATCTCGTCGCCGGAGATTTTGTACTTACCTTCGAAGGTTGTAACAGTACCGAGAAGCGTGACCTTGATAGCAACCTTATTCCCGCCCTTGAATGTGTATGACATGCTCTGGCCGAGCACTGTCGCCTCATATGTTCCGGAAGGGCCGCCGCAGGAAGCCAAGAGAGCTACCAGCATAATGGTTACCAACGCAAGTGCAGACAGTCTGATAATGTTTTTGCTCATTTTTTTCCTCCTTACAAAGATTACAGTTTGTACTGCAAGGTTAATTATATCACAACAGCTTCATATTGTCAACAAAGTGCGGGCAGTTTATTCACGAATTAAACTATTTTTAAACAATTATTTTTTTATTAAGATTGGCAACACCCAAAGCCAAAATAAATATAATTATCAGATATATCCACACATTCCCGATTGCCGTGTACAACGTGATACCCGAATAAATATCCGCATCACATACAATAATTCCCTGCACATTGTCATCCAGGCAATCGATCACAGTGCCGTCCGGCCCTATAACGGATGATATCCCCGTATTTGCCGCTCTGATAACAGTTCTTCCGCTTTCAATAGCACGTAGCTGGTCATGTGAGTTGTGCATGCGCAGAGCCGCCGAATCTCCGAACCACGAATCGTTTGTGGACAACACGATAAGCTGTGCGCCGTCAAGTACACTGCGGCGTGTCAGCTGCTCGTATATGGAATCAAAACATATCAGCGAGCCTATACTCACATCATCTACCTGTATCAATCCCGAATCGGCACCGGGTACAAGGTCATTTTCAAGCATGGCCACTTCGGCCAGCGGAGGTATAAGCGTCATTATTACGAGGCGCATCGGAAGATATTCACCGAAAGGCACAAGGTGACGCTTACTGTATATTTCATCCGATATTGTGCCGTCTCGTCGGAAAAGCACCAGCGAGTTCTGATCCCTGCCTTCTGTATCATTTGTAAACAAACCAACCAGCAGGTCGGCGTTGCAACTTACTGCCAGATTACAGATACGCTGTATACGTGTGGGGTTGCCCTCAAGAGTTATCGGCAATGCCGTTTCCGGCCAGACTATCAGTTTTGCTCCCTGCTCTGCCGCTGCAATACACAGATCGGAATACTCATCTATAATGTCTTCCACGCTCATGTTCCACTTATCAGAGGATGAAATATTGCCTTGAAGCACCGCCACGCGCATTGTTTTAGAGCTGTCCTGCACCGAGTAGCCCAATGTAACACCTATTCCAAGCAACAGCTCAAGTACAACAAGTCCACCTGCGCATAAAGCGCAAATTTTCAAGTGGGGAGGTCTTACTATTGCCAATGCCAGCAACATCCCTACGCTGACGATCATAAATGTAACAAAATATGAACCGAACAACGACGCTGAACGCACCATTATCGGTATATTTACCTGGCCTAGTGCAAGACGCCCCCACGGAACCCCGAACCAGAAAAATGTCTGCCCCCATTCCATCAGCGCCCATAGACCGCCAACCAAAAACGGCATAACAAACGGCCAGCGGTGAGCAGCACGGCCACGTCCAAACCACACAACGATCGGAAAGATAAGCGCTCCGGAGACAGCCTGAAGCAGTGACAGTCCCAGCCAGCCCGCAAGCACAACGACCATGGCCGATCCGTGACTCATTCCCGTAAACTCCATGGGATACAGTTCAAAAAACCAGTGGAAAACAGTCAGGTAATAACACATGAAAAAGTACAGTCCCAACAGATATGCGCGCCAAGGCCGTATTTTTTCGTCTGCAAGACGCATGATAACAAGCCCGGCCGGTATCAGTGTGATCCACTCAATAAAGCCGATCTGTGGGAACATCAGCGTCAGGCCCGTCAGCACAGCACCGACCGCCAGCAAAACCAACCTCGTGAGCGTCGGATGCCTGTCTGCTATCTGAAGTCCTTTATAAACCATACTTCATCTTCTCCCAAACAGAATTCTTTGCCGCTAAGATAGCTCAGAATGTCGTCACCTGTGAAGTCGAAGCGAACTCTCCACGCGTAAAGCGCCTGATATTTATAGCCCTCTGCACGATCCTCACGATTATTAGCATATTTGCCTTCTCCCATGAGTGGATATCCGGCGTGCGCCATTTGAGCACGAATCTGATGTGTGCGACCGGTGATCAGCTGTATCTCAAGCAGCGAACGATCGGAGGCTGTGCGCAAAACACGATATTTTGTAACAGCCTCCTTGTATCCCGGCTTTTTTGTATCTGATACGGTCACTTTATTGCCGGCGCTGTCCTTAAGCAGCCAGTTGTGAAGTGTTCCGGAACTTTCGTTAGGTATACCGTGAACAGCGCAGACATAATACTTTGCAACCTGACCGTGCTTGATCTTTTCGTTCATGGCGCGCAATGCCTCTGCATTTTTCGCCGCAATGACTATTCCTCCGGTGTTGCGGTCAATGCGGTTGCACATTGCCGGCGCAAATGACTGCTCATTTTCCGGTTCATATTCACCGCGCTGATACAGATATGCCTTAAGGTGCATAACCAGCGTGTTGTCCTCGCCGCGGGCATCCTCGTGAACCAGCACACCGGGGCGTTTATTGAGCAGCATAATGTTGCTGTCCTCATACACAATATTGAGCTTAGGTGTGATAGAGGCCATTGTACCAGCGGTGTTGTCCCGTTCCGGAGAGCCGAAAAATTCATCCTTTATGAACAGCTGAATTTCGTCCCCTTGCGTCAGCACGTCATTTGGCTGGCACCTCTTGCGGTTCAGCTTGATCTTCTTTGTACGTATAAATTTGTACATCAACGACGCCGGAAGCCCACGCACGGCCTTGGACAGAAATTTGTCCAGCCGCTGCCCTGCGTCGTTGCGGTTAACAGTCAGTATTCGCATATATTTCTCCGCAGATACAAGTAATGGAGGACAGCACTGCCCTCCATTATCGTTTCTTGAAATGATTTCAATTATTTAGTGCCGAAAATACGGTCGCCGGCGTCGCCGAGTCCGGGAACGATGTAGGCATGCTCGTTAAGATGATCGTCGAGCGCAGCCGAGAAAATATCAACATCGGGGTGATCAGCCTGCAGCTTTGCCACACCCTCCGGAGCGGCGACCAGACACATCATACGAATGTGTGTGCAGCCACGCTTTTTGAGCATTGTAAGCGCATCGGAGGCGGAACCGCCGGTTGCAAGCATGGGATCGACCAGAATAACGATACGATCCTCGATATCAAATGGTAGCTTGCAGTAATACTCTACCGGGTTATGAGTATCGGGGTCACGATAAAGACCAATATGTCCGACCTTTGCTACGGGAACAAGGCTCAACAGCCCGTCGACCATGCCAAGTCCGGCTCTGAGGATAGGCACTATGGCGAGCTTTTTACCTGAGATCATTTTTGCCTTCATTTTGGTAATGGGTGTTTCTATTGTAACCTCCTCAAGCGGCAGGTCGCGGGTAATCTCATAGCCCATAAGCATTGCAATTTCACCCAACAGCTCGCGGAAATCCTTTGAGCCTGTCTTCTTATTTCTCATAATAGACAGCTTGTGCGTGATAAGAGGATGATCAATCAAATGGAACTGGCTCATAGTTGCTTCTCCTTTGGTTATTAAATTTTTCACACGGATTCTCAAAAGCGGCAGATATCCATGCCGAAATTATTATACTCTATCATCGCCGATTTTTCAAGAGAAATTTGCAAATTATTTGCCGGATTTCAAAGATTTCTGATTATGTTATTTACAAGTCGGCAAATTAGTGATAAAATTATAGAGAATAATTATCGAGGGGAGCGTTCATGGCAACTATCAAAGGCAGCGTGGGCCTGTATACTCTGGGCTGTAAGGTCAATCAATATGAAAGCGAGGCCATCGCAGAGGCATGCTCCGGGCTTGGACTTGACGTTTTGCCGCCTGATGAGGTCTGTGATGCATATATCATAAACACCTGTACCGTTACCGGCGAAGCTGATCGTAAGGCCCGGCAGTTCATACGCAGGGCTATATCGCGCAACCCGGACGCGTATATTATAGTAACGGGATGCTTTGCACAGGTGTCACCCCAGGCCGTGGCTGATATAAACGGCGTCGACGCCATATGCGGAAATGACCGCAAGCTTTCTGTCGCAGACATAGCGGCTGATCTTATTGCCTCGGGTCATAAAAATCCAAGTCCTAAGCTGTATCTCGGTGATATCGATACAGCCGGATTTGAAACAATGAGTATAAATTCATTCGGGCGCACCCGCGCCTGCGTCAAAATAGAAGACGGATGTGAATCGCACTGTACATATTGTATTATTCCTTCGGCGCGGGGCAAAATACGTTCCAAACCTATGCGTCAGGTAATAGACGAACTCACGGTGCTCACGTCAGGAGGTTGCCGGGAGGTGGTGCTCACCGGAATTGAAACGGCAGCATACGGCCGCGACCTTGAGGGCGTTGGTCTTGCTGATCTGCTTGAAGCGGCAGACCGTATCCCCGGTATCGGACGCGTCCGACTCGGTTCAATGGATCCTTCGCTGTTTCGTCCTGACTTCATACGCAGAATAGCAGCCCTGAAGTCGCTGACACCACATTTTCATTTGTCGGTTCAGAGCGGATGTGACAGCGTGCTTGCCGGCATGAAACGCAAGTACAATTCCGGAATGGTGCTTACTGCCATGCAAAATCTTCGGGAGAATATCCCGGAAATACAGTTTACAGCTGATATGATTGTCGGATTTCCCGGGGAAACCGACGAAGACTTCCGAAATACAATGGAGTTTGTGGACAAGGCAAGATTTCTCGGAATACATGTGTTTGCCTACTCAAAACGCGCGGGTACCCCTGCCGCCACTATGCCGAATCAAATTCCGGAGCCGCTCAAGCATGAGCGTTCGGCGCTACTTATCAAAAAACAAGCCTCAATTAAACACGATATTTTGGAAAATGTGATCAAAATGAACCCTGTGACCGAAATATTGCCCGAAACCTATGACGGACAGTTTGCATACGGTCACACGGCATCGTTTATAGAAGTCCGAATTCCGGTCCAAAAACGTCCGCCTGCCTGCCTAATTCCCGTCAGACTTAACGGCATCGACGGCGATGTATGCACGGCAAGTCTCATAAATAAGGAGTAAAAACATGAGCGAAAACAACACCACACCGTCTATGCGTAAGCACGGCACAGTCACCGGATTTGCGACATACAGCGATAAACTTTTACTCAGCATGAAAAACGATGTTGGACTTGATATGCCGTTATCCGCGTTGCGTTCGATACGGGATTATTATCATTCAAAATTGCGCCGGGACATCACGCTTGACGAGCTATATATGCTTGACAGATTGCTGTCTGCGCGGGAACTGACCCGTGCCCCGGTAAATGAGCTATTCACTGACTCCGATGCCATTGCGGCATCATACGCCGATCTGCAATCCAAGGCAGCGGCTACACGTCCGAAAGGTGCAGAATCCACGCTTGACAGTATGTCTGCCGTGACACGCGACTATTTGCACCGTGTAGGCAAGAAAACCTCGTTTGGTGACAGCGCTTTGATTTGCATCGGAGATTTGTGCGCATCAGAGCTTATGATGCGCGGATTCTCAGTGACAACACGTTTGAAAAATGCCGCACTTGGTATTCGCGGAAGGTCTGAACGCTATAAAGCTCCGGCAGGAAGTCTGCTCGTGCTTGTATATCCTTGGGGCGGAATAACACCGACGGAATTTGGCGATGCATTGGAAAGCGTTATGCTGTCGCAAGCAGGAGCGTATGTTCTTGACGGTTCGCAGCTTGACGACGAAGGCATTATCGGGTGGCTGACACAGCGCAACAGCGGTGCATATGTGGATACCACTACGCTGTCCCCCATAGCAGATCAAATTGATGGCGGCGCGGGAGAGCTTACACGACCCGAACTTATGGCCCATTCGCTTGACGGTGCGGTACTGGCGGTGCTTCCGGCATCCGGTGTCAATGAATTCATGCGACAGGCGTATGAAAAACGGCTGTGGTCATCGATCGTCGGGAGCATGACATCGGACAGTAAGCTGAGTGTAAACTACGGCCCGGTAACAATCTCCTACCCAATTGAATTTCTGAAAGCTCCTGCGCCGATTACTCAGCGTTCTGCAAGCCTTTCAGACAGCACAGCTCACGCCACTGAACTAAAATCAGGCGCTGACAACGCTGCTCCGATAGACACAGCAGTTGAAGTAGCCCGTGAATTTCCGTATATAATGGCTGCCTACAGTTCCGATATTGAGGGCTCAGCTTATCAGATCTCACACGATAATGTATTGTGCGCCATTGCGGATTGCATTGCCGGAGGTGCTGATTTTACTGACGTTTGCCTTACGTTCCGCACTGAGGTTACCGAAGCTGCAAACAGCCTGTCAACTGCCCTGCCAAGTCTTATCGGAGCATATCGTGCACAAATAGAATATTGCATACCGGATATGAACAGCAAATCGACACTTACATCCGACAAATCAAATTTTACGGTCGTTGCCGCAGCAAAGCTGCCCGAATCAGAGTCTGAACCGACAAATCAAACCTGCAATCGGCACAGTAACAAAAAAAAGCTGCCTGTGAGTGTAAGAACACATACCAATATTCCGGCAGTTACCCAGAAAACCGGCAGTGCAATTTACCTTTTGGAGCCTGCCACTTTACCTGATGGCGGCGTGGATTACGAGGATCTGCGCCACATGTGGCAGTACGTGACGCACCTTGCAGCAACCGGTATCGTTATATCTGCGCGGGCGGTATCTGCGAACGGAGTCGGCCATACAATTAATGCCATGCTTCCCTCCGGTAAGCGCTTGTGTGTTGCGGACGGAATTGAAAAGGCAACGCTTGGAAATCATGTACCGGGGGCGATAATTGTTGAAACCAATGCGGCTGTTGAAGGTCTTTTTCTGGGTCGCACGGCAGACGACTGAGTTTTGATTTTTGCCTGCCATTGCAATATTTATCTACATTTTTTCAAAAAGCCCTTGCATTTTTGAATATTGTATGATATAATACAAAATGTTGTTCGAATATAATAATTTTATCAATAAAGATGCACTTTCAGTGCATTGAGGAGGTGTCAGAAATGGCAAAATGTTGCATTTGCGGAAAAGGCGTTACCTTCGGTCAGAATGTTTCTCACTCGCACCGCAGAACAAACAGAGCATGGAAGCCCAATATCCGCAAGGTTAAGGCTGTCGTTGACGGAACCCCCAAAACCGTCACTGTCTGCTCCCGTTGCATGCGGTCGGGCAAAATCAACCGCGCTTGATTATTTTTTCATGCCAAAGTCGGCAGACACCGAGTGTGTCTGCCTTTCTTTGTAGTCAGAGAGGTCAGTTCATGATAGCCATAATAGACTCACGTCAGCCGAGAAAGATCAGTAAGTCGCTTGAGAGCCGGGGATTTAAAGTTATCGGCCTGCCCCCGTTTCCGTATTTATCGGAACCTGTGTCAGCACATCCGGATATGCTTATGTTCATTGCCTGCGGAGTGCTGCTTACTCACCGCGATTATTATGCAATAGCGAAATCAAAAATAGATACAATTGTTGCATCTGCCGGGCTTGACCTATTGTTATGTGATGCCCCGGTCGGCGGTAAATATCCTCATGACATATTATTCAATGTCGCCAGGGTAGGTCGTTTTCTTATCGGAAAACAAGGCTTCATAACTCATCAGCTTATAGAGATCTGCCGGAATAATTCTCCGGAATTTATTGATGTAAAACAAGGATATGCCAAATGCTCAACCTGCGTGGTTTCGGATACGTCAATTATCACATCTGATCGCGGCATTGCCACGGCCGCGCGAACACACGGCATTGACTCACTTATAATACGTCCCGGGCATGTTTCCCTTCCCGGCTACGACACCGGATTTATTGGTGGTGCCAGCGGAATGTGCGGTGGAAACGTGTATTTCAGCGGCAATCTCGATCTGCACCCCGATGCAGTATCAATACGTGCATTTTGTGCCACTCACGGGAAAACAGCCGTCTCACTGTCGGAAGGTACGCTGTTTGATGGAGGCAGTATATTGTTTGTATGATAAACGGATATTCTGATCCACACATAAAGGATCTCTCCGGGAGAACATATGCTATCCCGGAGAGATCCTTTATATTACATCTGTTTTATGTGATTTATTTTTCTTTCTTGCGAATCACTGCCCAGCCAAGGCCGATCACAGCGATAAGTCCTGCCGAAACCATAGCTGAACCGCAGCCCTTCTTTTCGGTCTGCTGAGGGGTAGCTGTCGTTGTATCTTGGGGAGCGGCAGTTGTGGTATCTTTGGGTGCCGGCGTGGTAGTATCAATCGGAGCCGGGGTGGTGGTGTCAATAGGTGCAGGAGTTGTAGTGTCGTCAGGGGCGGCAGTTGTGGTGTCGGCAGCCGTAGTTCCCCATACTACGGAAGGATCGATTTTGTCAACATTATTGCCGGAATACTCAACAATAGCAGTTTCACTGACGTTGGCAACAAATGGACCGTTAATGAGTGCCTGTCTGTTGTACTCACCCTCGTTCACACAGTCGGTAAACATTGCACCGGATGTAACATTGGCAACAAATCCGGCACAGAAGTTGGAACCTGTGATCTTACCGTAGTTCTCACAATAGTCAATAAGCACGGGGGTGGTTTTGTTGGCGTGTGCAATAAATCCTGCGACCTGTCCGTCGGCCATCTGTAAGCCGCAGTCCTCAACAGTGATGTCACCGAAATTGCGGCACTTGTTCATGCTGAGTCCGGTGCCTGTATAAGAGACAAATCCTGCAGCGCGTGCTTCAAGTGACGAGCAGTATGTAGTAATATTGGCGTGGTTTTCGCAGTTGTCAAAGGAAGTCATATCGCTGTTGCAGGAGCCGATAAAGCCACCGGCGTTGTGATATACCTCATCCACCTTGTCAAGACCGCTGCCAACCTCAATGGATCCGTAGAAACCGCAGTTGATAAATGTTACAGCACGTGAGTATCCGATAAATCCGCCGACATTTGCTTTACCGGTTGTAGGCGCAGTCACCTTAGCATAAATGTAGACATTTGTAAGCTTCATGCTGTTGGCGTTTTCCTGTGCGCCGGCAAGAACTCCGTGACTCTTTCCCGAAGATGTGATATTCAACACAACGGGCTGATTTTCCTTACCTATGGTCAGATCGGTAATTTCAAGAGTTCCTATTTTATTGGCTCTCTTAATCAAGCCGATATCGCTTTCTATACCGTTGTTATCTATAGAGAAGTTAAAAACACAGTGTCCGTTACCATCCAGCACGCCGCTGAATTCTTCAAAAATACAACACTCGTACTTTTTGCCGCCGAGATCAATGTCATTTGCAAGGTAGTATGTACCTCCGCTGACCATGCTTTCGAATTCGGCAGCAGTGGAAACAGGCGTTCCGTTTGACGCGGCAGATGCGGTAAACGGTACCAATGAAACAACAAGTGCAGTTACCAGGAGAACAGATAAAATGATTCTCTTCATAAATGATACTCCTTATTTGTTTTGTTTATTAATTATACTATAAAGCCGAAATAAAGTCAATAATTTGTTCAATTTTTCTTATTACCATGTTATGCTCTGCAATACAGGCAAAAAGTACTGGCGCTCCTTCAATGTTTCGGACACCTGTACACCGCTTATCGGATCAAAGAAATATTGGTAACAGAAATATGCCACTCCGGTACATTTTTCGAAATCCTTGGTGCGCTCCAGCTCCCGCTTGAGCACGTCCTTGTTTTCGATCCATTCACGCGCACCACTGCCTGCGTATTTATCTGTTTCTCCTTTTGAAGCGCTAAAAGCTTTTCCCAGTGTCATTCCTACAATCAGCTTAACGCTGTCGGTCTTGATCATGCTGTGATACTTTGATACCACCTTTACGAAATCGTAAGAGCCATGCTCAAGGCCGAAATAAGCCTGCGGGCATATATAATCAATGTAGCCTTGCTTAGAACACCACTCGTAAATATCGGCATAATGCGAGTCATAAACCGTATTGAAATTACCTGCCGGACTTATTCCGAACAGCAGCTCCGGGTTGTGCTGCTTTACCATATTCCACAGTCCAGACACCAATGCGTTTAGATTTGCGCGTCTCCAGTTGGCCAATGACTGCTTTCCTCCGCCGCTCAGATACTGATTATATGCAGCTGAATCGAATGAGGTGTCGGTTGTAGGATAAAAATAATCATCCATGTGCAGACCGTCAACATCATATTTTTCGAGAATTTCACGTGCACCGTCAATAATGAGCTGCCTAACATCTTCATATGCCGGATTCAGATACCACGTGCCGGATTTCAGGACAAGCTGTTTTCCTTTGGTAACCTTATCATTATACCACCTTCTGACCTGATATTTTTCCGGTATCTTTGTAATGTTGGCATCGGACATTCCGCGCAGAGGATTGATCCACGCCTGCACCGACAATCCGAGCTCGTGCGCCTTTTCAACTATGATTTCAAACGGGTCATAGTCGGCTTCGTTGCCGTAGCTTCCGACAACATATATGCTCATAGGATAGTATTCTGACGGATACATTGAGTCGGCATTGGGCCGAACCTGAACAATAATTGTATTAATTCCAACAGATTTGACGTTTTCAAGTATCTGAACCATATACTTGGTAAACGACTCCTCACTGCGTTGCTTGGAACCGGAACAGTACACCTTGTTAAGATCATACTGTGACAGCCACATTGCCTTAAAGTCACTGTAATTCAACACCTCATATCCTCCTGATGAAGTCTGCTGCGCCGTGGTGGTTTCTGCCTCCGTATCGACGACGGTGCTTACGGATTCCGATGTGGTTGTCACCTGCGATAAAACATCTGAGGTCGTTTTGGTTTCATATGTGGTCATGGCCTCATCCCTGTTATCCATACATCCGGCAAAAGGCAGAATGATAAGACACGCAAGCATCACAGACAGCAATATGCGCGCGTTATTCAAGCTGTAATTCTCCTTTCGTGATCACAAATCAAGCGCATGCAAGCGATTTCAATATGCTCTTATTTCGAAAACAGTTACGTTGTCAGCTCCGTTTGTAGTGAGGAAGCGGAAGTCCACACTGTCACATTCAACTGCCGGGAAATCCAGCACGTTAAGTCTCTGGTGATTGTCTCGCACCTCGATTTTATGCACGGGTGTGCCGTCCTTTTTAAGCACCACATCATAGTCCTTTACAAGCTCAGCGGGAACACCTATTCTCTGCTGGATCTGACGGTTATGGGCCATAGTAACACGTATCGGGTACTTGAAGTCGGAATCGAATGTCAGTCTCAGCTCGGATACTTTCCTGGGCTCGTTCCATGACATTGTCAGCAGCTCGCCGCCATCTGCAATTCCGTCCGATGTCCAGCCATGTACGACACCGTCAAGTCGGCGTGATATACCGTCTTTAAGCTGTACCGGATCTCCGCCCGGTGCGACTGAGGACGCATGAAACTCAGCCACTGTCGCCATATCTGCTGCATCATGCCCCGGAATATTGGGCAAGAAAGCGTCATCCTTAAGCAGCATCTGCTGAAGTTCTCCCACATGAGGTGCCAGCTCACGCGGATTACAGCCGTACTTTTTGCAGAGCGCCGCAGCTGTTCCGACTGCCTGCCCACCGACGGCACAACAAGCTATAATGCGGGTACTGGCCAATCCCAGCTTTGTGGTGCTTATATCCCTACCTGCAAGATAGAGATTTTCAATATTTTTTGAATAGTATGAGCGATAAGGAATTGTATAGACACCGCTGAAATGATGGCAGTCGCTGGGCAACACATCAAAATCAAGCAACCCGTGCGGAGCGTGAAGGTCGATACACCAGCCGC
>URHI01000038.1 GCA_900547565.1 uncultured Eubacteriales bacterium
GGTGGAAAGCAATATGATCGTCCCGGCCTTTTTGATGAACGACCAGCCGCGCTCCCACATGGAGCGGAAAGCGGCTCCCGGAGTCGGCCAGTGGTAGGCCGGAAGCTCCATTACAAAGGGGGCAGGGTCTCCGGCAAACATTCTGGTTTTTTTCAGCATGATGCCCGAAACAATAATAGCCGCCATGCCGATAAAATATGCCGAGGTAGACACCCATGCCTGAGCAGACTCGCTGGCGAAAATAGCACCGGCCATCATGGCGATGAAGGGCACCTTTGCTCCGCAGGGAATAAAGGTAGTAGTCATGATAGTCATTCGGCGATCGCGCTCGTTTTCAATTGTCCTCGATGCCATGACACCGGGAACTCCGCAGCCTACGCCTATAAGCATCGGGATAAAGGATTTGCCGGAAAGACCGAACTTGCGGAACACTCGGTCGAGCACGAATGCAATACGTGACATGTAACCGCACGCCTCAAGCAGTGCCAGCAACAAAAACAGCACCAGCATCTGGGGCACAAATCCGAGCACCGCACCAACGCCGGCAACGATACCGTCAAGAATAAGTCCGCTCAGCCATTCGGGACATACGGGATTGTCCGAATCAACTCTCAGCGCGTTGCCGATCAGGACCGGAACACCGGGCACCCAGACACCATAATCGGAGGGGTCGGGAGCCGCGAAACCATCCTCTCCGCGGTCAGCAAAGTACTGCACCGCATCAAGGAATGTTGTCTGTATAACAGACTTGTTTTCCTTCTCGTCCTCGGGAATTTCCGAATAATAAACCCTGAATGTGCTTATTATCAGATTTTCCTCGTCCTCAATGCCGATATCGGCAGAGGTCACACCCGACGCGGGCTTGAAGCTGCTTATATCTTCAAGCGCCGTGGCAGAGTCAAAGTCATCGGATTCGGGGTCGATTTCAACAAATGCATTGATAGCATTCAGCGCGTCGCCGTACTCATCGGCGGCCTCGGTGTAAGCCTTGGAGCCTATGCCGAACAGGTGCCAGCCGTCGCCGAATAAGCCGTCATTGGCCCAGTCGGTTGCCCAGCTTCCGACAGTGACCATAGAAATATAGTACACAAGAAACATGACGACAGCAAAAATTGGCAGACCCAAATAACGGTTGGTGACAATTTTATCTATCTTGTCGGAGGTAGTCAGCCCGTCGGTGTTCTTCTTTTTGTAGCAGGCTTTGATTATTGAAGCTATGTAAATATACCGCTCGTTGGTAATGATCGACTCGGAATCGTCGTCAAGCTCGCGCTCGGCTGCCTTGATGTCGGCCTCAATGTGTGCCTTGACCTCGGCAGACAGACTCAGCTTTTCAAGCACCTTGTCGTCACGCTCGAAGATTTTGATCGCGTACCAGCGCTGCTGTTCCTCGGGCAGGTCGTGGACGGCCGCCTCTTCAATGTGGGCGATGGCATGCTCAACGCACCCGGAAAAGCTATGCTGCGGAACGGTTTTAGTGTTCTTCGCCGCTTCAATTGCGGCCTCAGCGGCCTCTGTTATGCCGGTCTGCCGCAACGCTGAGATCTCGATGATCTTGCACCCCAGCTGACGCGATAGCTCGGCGGTGTTGATACTGTCTCCGTTTTTTCTGACTAGATCCATCATGTTGATCGCGATGACGACCGGTATTCCCAGCTCAACGAGTTGAGTGGTCAGATACAGGTTGCGCTCAAGGTTGGTGCCATCGATGATGTTGAGGATGGCGTCAGGGCGCTCGCCTATCAGATAGTTTCTTGCAACTACCTCCTCAAGTGTGTAGGGGGACAGCGAATAGATTCCGGGGAGGTCGGTGATGATGACGCCGTCATGCTTTTTCAGCCTTCCCTCTTTTTTTTCGACCGTAACGCCCGGCCAGTTTCCCACAAACTGATTTGAACCGGTCAGTGCGTTGAACAGTGTGGTTTTACCGCTGTTTGGGTTGCCCGCAAGGGCAATTCTGATATCCATGTCCGAAATTCTCTCCTTTTCAGTTAGACAATGCTAACCAATTGCCTTGAAATAACGGGGACACTTCCCCGGGCAAATGCTGTAAGCTCACTCCACCTCGATCATATCGGCGTCGGCCTTGCGAAGTGACAGCTCATATCCTCTCACCGTGACCTCTATCGGATCTCCCAGCGGGGCAACCTTGCGTATATATACCTCTGTACCGCGTGTTATACCCATGTCCATGATACGGCGTCGGACCGCACCTTCTCCGGTGAGTCTGACTACTTTAACTGTTTGTCCAATCTTTGCCGACTTAAGAGTTCCCATGCTTGTATTTCCTCCTGAAATTAATCACACCATTATGCGTCCGGCCATTTCTCCGCTGATTGCCACACGCGCTTGCTTTACGTTTACTATAACGTTGTTTCCGAGCGTGTTGACAATGGTGACGTTTCCACCGACCACAAAACCCAGATTTGCAAGATGTTGTCTTACTTCGGGGCTTCCGCCGATTTTCTTGATTATCAGCGGTTGTCCCGCCTGTGCCAGACAAAGCGGAATCATTTTGCACCTCGATTCTCGGTTAGTTGGCGCTAACCGCAGGACTTGAAAATTGATTGGCCAAAGGCCAATCGTCATTGAAATGAGTTAGCATCGGCTAACTTGGTTATATGATACAACTCAAATCGTGCATTGTCAAGAGATTTTTTGCAAAAAATGGCGTTTGGGAACAATTTCAGCGTCTTCGACAATTGAGTTAGCACAAGCTAACATATGCGGTGTACAATTTAAACAAACAAAAATCGGTACCACACTCTTGAAATGCGGCAAAAAATGTGCTACAATGATATTAACCAGTTAGCCAAGGAGGGTTCAATATGCGTTTACAGGAATCGGGAGAAATGTATCTTGAAACGATTTATATCCTGTCCTGCCGTCAGAGCACAGTACGTTCGCTTGATGTGGCCGAATATATGGGCTTTTCCAAGCCCAGTATAAGCCGCGCCATGTCTCTGCTCAAAGAAGGCGGCCTTATCGTTATGGACAAGGAAGGCCTTATTACGCTGACCCCTGCCGGACACGACATTGCCGCTAAAATGCTCACAGAGTTTCTCACACGCCTCGGTGTCGACGGGCAGACTGCCGTCGCCGACGCCTGCAAGATCGAGCATGACATAAGCGACGAGTCGTTCGAGGCAATAAAGGCGCATGTCAACCGCCAGAAAAACGAATAAGCGCGGTGCGCTTTATACAAATAACCCGGGTTCCGGCAAAATTGCCGGAACCCGGGTGAGTTTTGGGGGTATATTGTATTTTTATCGCCGGTTGTTTTTGTTTGTTGTATTCCGGCTGCAGGTAATGTGCCGTGGCCGGACGTTGCGATTGGTATCTTTCAGCCGCCGAGGTATGCTGCTTTGACCGAGTCGCTGTGTATCAGCTCGTCACCCGTGCCGCTGAGCACTATGCGCCCGTTTTCAAGCACATATGCGCGGTCGGATATCGACAAAGATTTTTTTGCGTTCTGCTCGACAAGCAATATTGTGGTTCCCGTTTCATGGAAGTGCTTGATAATATCAAACACCTGGTCGACCAGCAGAGGTGACAGGCCCATGGACGGCTCATCGAGCATCAGCAGCTTGGGGTGACTCATCATGGCCCGCCCCATAGCCAGCATCTGCTGCTCGCCGCCCGACAGTGTACCGGCCTCCTGTGAGCGACGCTCGCCAAGTCGGGGGAAGATGGTGTAAATATTCTCAATATCCGTTTTGATCCTGGCCTTGTCGCGCTCCGAAAACGCGCCCATGACCAGATTTTCGTATACCGTCAGCTCGGCAAACACGCGACGTCCCTCCGGGACCTGCGCCATGCCCAGCCGCACTATTTTGTGCGTCGGCATACCGAAAATATTGTGTCCGTCGTAATTGATCGTGCCGGAACGCGGGTGGATAAGCCCCATGATGCTCTGCATTGTGGTGGTTTTTCCGGCGCCGTTGGCTCCTATAAGCGTGACTATCTCGCCTTGATTGACCTCAAAGCTGATGCCGCGTATGGCCTGTATTACGCCGTAAAAGACCTGTAAGTCCTTGACTTCAAGAAGTGCCATATCCGTGCCGCCTCCTCAGTTTCCGATGTAGGCCTTAATGACCTCGGGATCATTCAACGCCTGTTCCGCCGTCCCCTGGGACAGCACCGTGCCGAAGTTCAGCACCGTTATTTCATCACACAGCCCGGCAACAAACTTCATGTCGTGCTCAATGAGCAGTATGGTCATGTCGAAATTGTCACGAATGAAGCGAATGGTATTCATAAGCTCTTCTGTCTCATTCGGGTTCATGCCTGCGGCCGGCTCGTCAAGCAACAGTAGCTTGGGACGTGTTGCCAGTGCGCGGGCAATTTCCAGCTTGCGCTGCTTACCGTAGGGCAGGTTGCAAGCCAGATTGTTGCGCTCTTCAAGCAGACCGAATATGTCAAGCAGCTGTTTTGCATGGTCTCGCATGGCCTTTTCTACCTTGAAGTGGCGCGGCAGGCGAAGCATACTGTCGAGCAGTGAGCATTTGTATTCCGGCTGATTTGACAAGCCCACCATAACATTGCGCACCACCGTCATGTTGTTGAACAGTCTGATGTTCTGGAAGGTACGAGCGATGCCGCGGTGGTTTATCGCCTCTTGGTGCAGTCCGCGCAGCGATGTGCCGCACAGCTTGAAATCGCCCTCGGTGGGCATATAAACACCCGTCAGCAGATTGAATATGGTGGTCTTTCCGGCACCGTTGGGACCGATAAGACCGTAAATTTCGTTTTTCTTTATTTTAAGGTTTACATGTTGTACTGCTTTGAGTCCGCCGAAGCATATGCCCAGGTTTTCGGTTTCAAGTACATATTCAGACATTACTTTTTACCCTCCTTGTCACCTGAGCTGCGCTGCGGCGCGTATTCGTCCTCCACCTTGATGTCGACGGACAGTAACTCGTCCATTTTGATCTTGGTGGGGATGCGGTCCCACTCGGCCGAGTCGTCCCGGACACGGGCGGGATCTGTGCGCGATTTGAACAGCTTGTCAAACAGCGCTTTGAGGTTGTATTTCTCGCGGAAGGCGCGCAGTGCGGGCGCATTTTTATATATGACCAGCACGATGAGTATAAGCGCGTACACCATATCTTTAAGAACAGCCATGTCACCGGTGAGGACAGTGCGCAGCTTTTCGTTGAGTATGGTGATAAGTGTTGCGGCGATAATGGAGCCGTTGATGTTGCCCATGCCGCCCAGCACCACCATGACAAGTATCTCGATCGAGTAGTTATACCCGAACTTGACAGCCTGAACAGTTGAGTTTGTGTAGCTGTACATGACACCCGCAATACCCGCAAAGAAGGAGGACACCATAAAGGCGACCAGCTTGTATTTTGTCACCTGTATACCGGTTGCGCGGGCGGCGATTTCGTTGTCACGTATGGCTGTTATGGCTCGGCCGTGCTTGCTGCGCATAAGATTCTGGATCACGAACAGCGTCACCAGCACCAGAATAAAGCCGATAATGAAAAACGTTTTACCGGGGTAGCGCGGGGTGGACAGGCCGAGGTTGCCGCCGAAGGTTTTTGACTGCTGGAACAGCACCTTGACAATTTCTCCGAATGCCAGCGTAACTATGGCGAGGTAGTCGCCCTTGAGCCGCAGCGCCGGCAGACCTATGATAAATCCGCAGACCGTAGCGGTGATACCGCCGACCAGCAGCGAAACTATGAGTGCGGGTATGCCGTTGCCCATGGCATTGACCAGAAGGACAGATATTTTACCTCCGAGGTAAGCACCGACGCACATAAAGCCGGCATGTCCCAGCGAAAGCTCGCCGAGAAAGCCAACCACCAGGCACAGCGACACTGCCAGCACAATATTTATGGAGATCTTCTCGAGAATTATGGTTGTGGACGTTTTAAGCACGTCCGTATAGACCAGAATGGCAAAGACCACGGTGAGAACCGCGATAACGATATAATTGCCGTAACGTTTAATTAATTTACTCATTATACCTTACACCTTCTCCCGTCGTTTTTTACCCATAAGGCCCGTGGGTCTTACCAGCAATATCACAATAAGAATGAAAAATTCGATAGCGTCCTTATAGGGGGCGATGACCGGAATGGAGTCACACACGCTCTCGATAAGACCGAGCAGCAGACTGCCCACCATGGCTCCGGGAATCGACCCGATACCGCCGATAACCGCCGCGGTAAATGCCTTGATACCGGGCATGGCACCAAACGTGTTGGTAATGTACGGCGACTGAAGCAGATAGAACAGTCCTGCCAGCGCGGCAAGCGCCGAACCGATCGCAAATGTTATGGTGATAATACTGTTTACATTGATACCCATAAGCTGTGCGGCACCCTTATCCTCGGATACGGCGATCATGGCGCGGCCGGTCTTGCTGTATTTGACAAACAGGTTGAGCGCTACCATGACCAACACCGTCACAGCTAATGTAATGATAGTGGAATATTTAATGCTCAGCGCACCGAGCGTGATCTTGCCAAGCTCGGGTACTGATACGCGGCGCGCGGCCGAGCCGAAAATGATCTGCGCCAGGCTCTGAAGCAGATAACTGACGCCGATAGCCGTGATAAGCACCGCAAGAGGTGACGCGCCCCGAAGCGGCTTGTAGGCCACCTTCTCGACCGTAACACCCAGCAGGGTGCACACCGCGACCGCTATCAGCGCCGCCGCGAAAATAAACATGGGACTTCCGTTCAGTGCGCAGGTGACGCACAGCGTGTAACCGCCGACCATGATAATATCGCCGTGGGCAAAGTTCAGCATTTTTGCGATGCCGTACACCATAGTGTAGCCCAAGGCGATCATAGCGTAGATGGCACCTACGTTAAGCCCGTTTATCAGTATTTCAATAATCTTCATTATATAATATAACCCCAAATAACTCAGTCAGGGCACACACGGGGACCGGTTAAAGTCCCCGCACATGCCGTACAAAAAACGTAAATGTCAGATATTATTGCTTGCTGTCAGCCTCTTTTACGACATAGACCAGAGCGGATTTGTTAACGAAGCCGCTGGACTCCCACTTGATGTTGGAACCGGTGACACCGGGAGTGGTGTATTCAAAGCCGCCGTTGAATATTTCGCGAAGGACGTCGCACATGTCGCTCGGAGAGGTGGTGACGCTTATCTTATCGCCGGCCTTGAGCATGGCGTTGTACAGCGCGTAAATGCAGTCGTAAGCCGAAGCACCGAACTGGTTCAGCGTTTCGGTGCCGTACTTCTCGGTGTACTTCTTGATAAACTCAGCCGAGGCACCTTCGGTAGCCTTGGAGTTGAAGTGCGACAGGAAGGATACCTGCTGCGGGATCTTGGTGATATCAAAGCCTTCAACGCTGGTGTCGATACCGTCAAGGCCGTCACAGCCGTAGTAAACCGCATCGGCGGCCACATCGTTCTTAGCCTCGTCCATGAACTGAGCCGCGGGAGCCGAGTAAATGGGCATGAATATGAACTTGCAGTTCTTCAGTGTGTCGATCTGAGCCTGGAAGGAAGCGACAACGTCGCCCGAGAAACTGGCCTCGACAACGGTAATGCTCGAATCAAGAGAAGCCTTGAATTTCTCGCGGATACCGGTGGAGTAGGGGTCATCGGAGCGGTACAGCATACCGATAGTCTGGCCGGCGTAGTTTTGGTTAACGTAGTTGGCAGCCGCAACGCCCTGGTTGGCATCTGCAAAGCACATCTGATAAGCGTTGTCATACTCGACCACCGCGTCTGCGGAAGCGGAGGGGGTCAGGAAGAACAGGTTGTCGTTCTTGGACAGTGTCTTGAACTCAAGGCAGGGAGCGGAGGTAACGCAGCCGAGGGAAACCTGCATACCGGCCTCATACATTGTAGTATAGTTGGTGTTGACGTTTTCAGCCTTATGAGCGTCGTCCATCATGACGAACTCGATCATAACGCCGTTGATGCCGCCTTTGGCGTTGATTTCATCAACAGCCATCTGAGCACCATTCTTGACGGCAATGCCGTACACCGCAGCGCCGCCGGTCAGCGGGCCGGAGGCACCGATATAATACTTTGTGTTGTTGGCCGCGTAGTTTTTCTTGCCGCTCTGAGTGTTGTTGCATGCTGCGAGGCAGGCAACTATCATGAGCAACGCAAGAACGAGGGAAAATACTTTTGCTGTGGTTTTCATGGTAAATGTTCTCCTTTGAAAATGAAATTAATATCAGGCATCGGAGACCCGGTGCATAATAACATAAATAAATTTAACCGCCTTGCCCGACATATGGGTAAGGCGGTTAATATTGTTTACATGTCAATTAATTAACATGCCAGCAAATCAACTTCATATGTGCCTTACCCTGCCGCGGTACTGTAATTCGTACATTTACAAACAGTACAAGCAGTACAAGTACGACTGATACTACAGACAGCATACCAATAATGCCCGCAAATACGGATACAAGGAAGATAAAAGCAAAGAAAGACACTGCAAGGGCAGTGTCTTTTACACAGTTATGCATTTTTGCGTGCTTTGCGGTTGCAGGACATGCGGAAAAAGCCATATCCGAAAACATAGCTGAACGTGTATTTTTGGTTGTTCCGGCTGTGAAGTACATGTTCTATTTCCTCCGTCCTTTGAATTGATTTGTTAAATTCTATCACACAGACGCCCCCTGTGTCAATAACTATTTTTGATAAAATTTGAATCAAACTTGACAACTCAATTGTATTTTTATACAAAACAGCCGTATACATACGTTTTCAGATCCCGTGTGTGCGGGAAATTTGCGAAAAGCGCTTGATATTGATGCCATATGTGTGTTAAAATAGACATATTCCCAAAGGAGGTGCTTACGGTGTCCTTAGTACCGGATCTGCGGCTCGGCAGCTATACCGATCTGACATCTGACATTCTTGCCGGGTATGGCGTCCGCGCCCTGCTCATCGACATAGACAATACTTTAGCCCCCTACGAACAGCCGCTGCCGGATGACCGTCACCGGGAATGGTTTGCATCGCTCTCAGCGGCAGGCATACGCTGCGCGCTGATCTCCAACAATAAGCCCGACCGTGTTCAGCTCTTCAATGCTTCGCTCGGCCTGCCGGCATATGCCGACTGCGGCAAGCCGCGGCGCAAGTATCTGCGTATTGCGCTGGAGGAGCTGGGCGTTGCACCGGCCGATGCCGCTGTGCTCGGAGACCAGATATTCACCGATTGCCTGTCGGCGCGCCGCATGGGTATGAAGGCATTTATAGTTCCGCCGATACACGACAAACGCACGCTGTTTTTCCGTTTCAAACGGGCACTTGAAAAGCCGTTCATACGGGCTTATGACCGCCGTCACGGCACAGCAGCGCACAAACAGTCAAAATGAAATGCGGACAGTACCGCACAAAATTTATTTATAGAAGGATAAAATTATGTGTAAACCAACCTTCGGCCCCGGCGGCAACGGCGACTGGTTCCGTCGGGACGGCATGAAATCCCCGCTTCAGACACCCGGCTGGCTTGAGCGCGTGGGACTGGACTCGTTTGAGTATGAGGCTACGCGCGGAGTTTCGGCCGGAGAGGACGCACTGCGGGCACTCGGCGACAAGGCGCGTGAGCACGGCATACACATGTCACTGCACACGCCATACTATATCTCGCTGTCCGGCACCGACCCGTCCACGCGACTCAAGAGTATAGATTATATTGAAAAATCGCTTTGGGCAGCTGACCTTATCGGCGCACGCACCATAGTGATACACAGCGGCAGTGCCGGAAAGATACCGCGCGAGGAGGCCATGCGGCTGTCCTGCGACACGCTGTACAAGCTGATCGAGGCGCTTGACGGACGTTATCCCGATATCCGCCTTGGCATTGAAACCATGGGTAAGCTGAACCAGCTGGGTGACCTCGGAGAGGTGCTTGAGCAGTGCGCGGTGGACGAGCGGTTTGTTCCGGTGGTGGATTTCGGACATCTCAATTGCCGCGAGGCCGGCAATGCCTTTCCCGATATCGACAGTTACCGGCGTGTTTTCGACCGCATTGCCGCCGCACGCGGCGACGAGGTCGCAAAGTCTTTGCACTGCCATTTTTCAAAGATCGAGTACACCTCAGCGGGCGAAAAGCGTCATGTCACCTTTGAGCAGAGCGGCGGCTACGGCCCCGAATTCGAGCCGCTTGCAGAGGCCATACGGCTGGAGGGAGTCTCACCCAACATTATCTGCGAGTCGGCCGGAACGCAGGCCGAGGACGCACTTGCCATGAAAAATATTTTCTACAGAAAGGCATAAATACCATGACTCATCTCGAAAAGCTGCTTAAATATCTGTCCGGTGCCGACACCGACGCCGTGATCGTCACCTCTGAAGTCAACCAGCGTTATCTCTCGGGCTTCCCGTTCACCGACGGTTACCTGCTGATAATGCCGGAAAAATCCTACCTTGTGACTGACTTCCGCTATACTGAAGCCGCCCGTGCCAAAGCCGATCCGGGATTGGAAGTCGTAGCTCCCGGCAACATGCTCGGCTTTATGGCCGAAAAGCTGGCAGAGTACGGGGCCGCAAGCTATTGCTTTGAGGAGGCGACATTGTCCTGTGCCGGACTGGAGCGCATGAGACGCGCGATCCCCGATGCCGAGGCGGTGTCGGGCGCGTCTGCCGTGATAGACGGCCTGCGCGAGTTCAAGGACGAAAAAGAGCTTAACGCCATCTCACGCGCCCAGGACATTGCCGACGCGGCATTTGTCCACATTCTTGACTTTATCAAGCCCGATATGACCGAGCTTGAGGTAGCGCTCGAGCTTGAATTCTTTATGCGCCGCAACGGTGCAGAGGCCGCAGCCTTTGATACCATCGCAGTGTCGGGCACAGCATCATCCATGCCGCACGGAGTTCCGCGTCCCGTAAAGCTGGAGCGCGGCTTTCTTACCATGGACTACGGCGCCCGCGTCGACGGATACTGCTCGGATATGACGCGTACTGTAGTCATCGGCAGGGCCGACGCCGACATGAAGAAGCTGTACAACACTGTACTGTCGGCACAGCTTGCCGGGCTTGAAGCCGTCCGAGAAGGGGCAGACTGTCGCGGAGTCGATAAAGTCGCGCGCGATATAATCTACGGTGCAGGCTACGAGGGCTGCTTCGGCCACGGACTCGGCCACGGCGTCGGAATGTATATTCACGAGGCTCCCCGCCTCTCCCCCGGAGCGCGCGAGGGTGAAAAGCTGGTCACGGGCCAGATCGTCACGGTAGAGCCGGGAATTTATATTGAAGGAAAATACGGTTGCCGCATAGAGGACATGGTTTGCGTCAGGCAGGACGGAGCGCACAATTTCGCGCACAGTCCCAAGGAACTGATAGAGCTGTTCTGAGAGTTTCGCAGGATGTTGACAAAATCATACATGTGATGTATAATAAAACAGGATTTTGATACCAACGGAGGCTACTATGAAGAAACATATACTCAGATGGCTGTCGGCGGCGATCGCGGCTTTGATGCTGATTGCTCCCGCAACTGTACTACCAGCCACGGCTGAGGCCGTTGAGGTGACAACTCACGCGTTGCCCGCCGGCGATGCGGAGTTGCTTGTCGGCTATCCCCTGCCTGACGCAACCGCAGTATCGGACGGATTTGTCACCGGTCAGCTTCCGGTGCTGTATTCCGACGGTCAGAAGCTCGGAAATACGGATTTCTGCTATTCCCGCCTCAGTTCGGATGAGCAGAAAATGTACTGCGCACTTGACGATATGATGTTGCAGTACGTGGCAGGCGAGGATTTTCGGGACAAGGACTATTCCGACTCCGATCATGTCATGCTTACCGCTGTGTGCAACGGGATTTCGCTTTCTACAGACGAGCTGAAGCTTGTCCTGTCGGCGTATCTTTACGATAACCCTCAGTATTATTGGGTGAGCAACAGCTTCGGCTACAGCGTCGGTACCAACAGCGCACTGCAGCTGTTGGTGGATCCGTATTTTTACGAAGCCGTAGCGCGTGCCGCGGCCAACTATGCAATTTCCGCGACCGAGAGCATATGGCTGGCCGAGCTTGACAAATACGATTCGGATTACGATAAGGTCCGCGTGCTTCACAATATTATCTGCGAGAAAACAGACTACGCTTACAACTCATCCGGCCAGCCGGAAACCGCAAAATGGGCGCACAGCATATACGGTGTGCTTGGCGGCATGGGCGCTGTCTGCGACGGCTATTCAAAGACATTTCAGTACCTGCTCAACAAGCAGGGCATTGATACCGCCTGCATAGCGGGTACTGCATATTCAGCCGGAGGAACATCGCTGGGCGGTCACTCGTGGAATGCGGTCAGGCTGGACGGAAGCTACTATACTATCGACGTCACCTGGGACGACATCGGAGATGTATCCGAATTTGACAAATCCAAATTCGGTTATTGCATTTACGACTATTTCTGCACTCAGTACAGCGCGTTTTCAACAACGCATAAGCCATACTCCACTACGGGTATAGGCTGCTATGTCACGCTTAGCAGTGACACGTTTTCAGATAGCACCGATCATGAATACTACCGTGTATACAACGGCTACATGGAGGGCGTAACACAGGAGAAGCTTGGCACATTTGCCGGCGCGACAGCCGCCCTGACAGCCTGATCTTCATAGCAAGTTCGTCACAAGATATGTTCGGAATGTTACTGACATGTCTGGGTTCGGATGAAAGTATCCGCCTGTCATCGGATCTGTATGGCTATGTAATGATAGTCCGCCGCGAACGTTTGCACGCTGATGTGCCCGCCGCGCCGGAGTTTATGTCGGCGACTCCGTCGTCGGTAACGCTCAGGAGTACGGAAGGCTACGAATACAGTCTTGATAAAACGGCGTGGCAGACTTCGCCTACCTTCACGGGTCTGACCGCCGGACAAACGGTCAGGCTGTACCAGCGTGTTGCGCGCGGCAGCGATAACTACGCAAGCGAGGCATCGGAGGCGCTGGAATTTGTTGTTCCCACTGCCGATATTGCGGCACCTGCGCTTATTTCGGCAACGCCCATGCTCGGAAGCAACATAAGCATGCTGTTTGACGTCGACAAGAGCAGCGTTGAAAACTACCAAAATGTGAGTATGCTTGTCAGCTTCCGCGGAGAGGACATATTGCTCAAGGATTATGTAGATCTGTCGTCTTCCGGCGTTGACTCGCTGAGATTCTGCTTTGACGGAATTGTCGCCAAAACTATGGCGGACAGCATCACGGCGGTGGCGGTTTGCGAGCTCGGAGAGAGCGTGTATTACGGCTCACCGATACAACTCAGCATCAAGGACTACTGCATGTTCCAGCTTAACAACAGCACCGACAGCAAGCTGAGAACGCTGTGCGCCGATTTGTTGAATTACGGTGCGGCATCGCAGAAATATTTCAAATACAACACCGAAGCTCTTGCCAATGCGGATATGACATCCGAGCATCAGGCATTTGCAACGTCCGCAGAGCCGGTGCTCACATCGCGGCTTGCTCTTATGACCGAGCTTGAGTCACCCAAGGTCAGCTTTGTTTCGGCAATGCTCAATCTTCGGAATTCTGTTGGTGTGGCTTGCGTTTTCAGGAGTGAGGTCGATGTCGGTCTGTTGTCGTTCGAAATATGGATCGACAGCGACAACGACAGTATCAAGGACGAAGCTGAGGTCCAGACGATCGCCGCCGGCTCGGTTGCTTTTGAGGATTACAACCTTGGTGGCGAGGACTGCAAGCTGCTGTACATAGACGGTATTGCCGCCGGCTGCATGCGTTCGGATATCTACGTTACCGCGTATGCGGGCGAAGAAGCGGTGAGCCGTCAGTTGAGATACAGCATTGAATCATATGCGGCGGCGATGTCGGGCAAGTCAGGTACGCTGGCCGAGCTATGCAAGGCTCTGATGAAATACTCCGATGCCGTACTGGCATATTCCGGAAACTGATCTTGGAGGGGCAACATGAAAGAAACATACGATAAACCGATCGCGGAAATAATTCAGCTCAATCCGAAGGACGTTATTACAATCTCGGGTGAAAACAATTTGACCGAGCCGCATACATTCAATTTTTAGTATTTAACCTATCCCGGGTTGAAGTGGCTTCAGGTTAAAGCAAGCCAAAATATTTTGGCTTATATACTTTCTGCCCACTCCGCGGGCATCCGAAGCAGGGGGATCCGATGCGAAAGCATGGGGTCCCCCCTTGGTACGTTATTTTCGTACTTTCCGGCGCGTATCGATAAAGTACATTATTATCGTCCTGAAAGACAATGGATATATCCCACAAAAAACCATTACTCAAAACAGCTGCCGACGTCCAACGGCAAAAAAGCAAGCCCACCGTAACCCGGTGGGCTTTTAGATAAATCAAGTATGCTACGAAAGTAAATCCAGGAGCTGCCTGTCACAGTGCCGCAAATATTTCACTTCCCCGGCGTCTGATCCAACGGTGTATGAGCAGTGCTATAGCCGATGTGAGCACAGTGAACCCGGCCAGGTAATAGCCCGAGAAGTCAGCCATTACGATACCCAGGACAACAAGCAGAATGGTGTAGATCCAGCCGACCAG
>URHI01000039.1 GCA_900547565.1 uncultured Eubacteriales bacterium
GTTCGATTTGTCGGCATCGGAACAGGCCTTGAGCCTGTTCATTTTGTTTTGCGGTTGGATCTCACGAAGATGAACTGCGCCGCGCTGCGCGGCGGCTGTTTTGCGGCGGCGTGAGGTGAATATTCGCATATTGCGGTCACAGCCGCAAAACTCAGTTCGATTTGTCGGCATCGGAACAGGCCTTGAGCCTGTTCATTTTGTTTTGCGGTGGATTTTACGAAGATGAACTGCGTCACGCTCATCTGATTATTAAATCCGCTATAATCAGTATAAACGCTATGCTGTTGATCGTCAGCGTGCAGATAGATGTTACGTATACCCAACGTATGCTGCAACGCTGTACAATATTGACAAGTGAGCATATGATTCCGGTCAAGCAAAATACAATGCATGCAATAAATATTATCCCGTATAATACCGAAAGCATAATTTGAGCCACAGGTGCCATGGGGTGCTGATTTTCATCTGATGGCGGCTGATTGTCGGCACTCGACACCATGTCCTGAATTGCACCTACAGATATAATAACCGATATTGCGGCAAACATCAAAGCCAGAGAAAATGCAATTATACGTGAAGCTTTCATACATTATTCTCCTTGTAAGACAAACGGTTAAGAGGTTTGAACACAAGCGGCCACACAACCGCGGCAAATATTATCATTGCGGCATATTGTATGCTGTTTGACAGCATGAAATCGGACCCAAATATAAGAGGGAGCAACCATTTCAGTCCGGATTTTATTCCTATCAGCAGTGCCAAGCCGCCAACAAGTTTTATTGTCTGAACCCACCACGCTCCACTCGTCTGAAAGCGTACATATTTTCGCTCGATGGGCTGTGAGATGCACATTCCGGCTACAGCTCCTAACATGGAATAGGCGTTTTTACGTGCTGAGGCGTAGTTGGCTGCATCCATATCGGCAGGGAAGTGATAAAACTCTACAAAGAGCGTATACGCTACCGTCAGTGCCAACATGCCTAAAAAAACATAAATCAACTTTTCCGGATGCTTTTTGAGAAGTTTCATCAGTGGGACGCCGAGAGCAATCAGCACCAGCGCTATACCGAACGATACTCCAACATCCAACGGCGTATGCACGCCGAGATACATGCGTGACAGCGGTACAAGCATCATAAGGCACAGACAGACGATTTTAATCCAGCGGCGCGCGGTCGTTGCCGCGATACTGCCGAACGTGCCTACTGCATTCTGTGTGTGACCGGACGGAAAGGAATATCCGGTAGCATCTGCCCGCGCTCCTTCCACTATTGTGAATTCGGGGTCGAGCACCCAGGGACGTGGAACTCGGAATATAACCTTGAGTGTTTGGTTTATTACTGTGCCGACAAGTCCGACGCCAAGTAAAAGATATCCGCGCGGTTTGTCAACACACCATAA
Organism: uncultured Eubacteriales bacterium; assembly: GCA_900547565.1. Classification (GTDB taxonomy): domain Bacteria; phylum Bacillota; class Clostridia; order Oscillospirales; family CAG-272; genus UMGS1002. The sequence continues at coordinate 1,402 of URHI01000039.1, forward strand.
TATTACCAACGCAATGATCATGAAAACCAGCTCGCCACCGAAAAATGTGATGAACTGCATAACGGCGTCAAGTATGGGATTTCTGACACTTTCAAAGAAATATAACAATTCCATAGCAGTTTCTCCCGGAACCGAAGATTTTAACAATATTTTATCATTTGCCACCCCTATTGTCAATATATACGCACAGATAACATTTTTGTTGACAGTGGCGTTAAGCAGTGGTAAAATAAATACAGATTAAACACCGAGGTGGACACATCAATGAAAAAAATAAATCTGATTGCTCTTGCTCTTGCCACTATATTGCTTTGCTCGTGTATGGTTCCTGGGGACAACACGGTGGAGACTACTTCGTCCGGTACGGATACTACCGTTCCTGATACCACAACGACAGCTGCGTCGGTATCCGGAGTGACGCTCAGTACGGATTATGCTGTTGTCCGGCCGGAAGGTGCGGGACAAAATGTCAAGGATGCACTGATCGCAATACGTGTGGCTATGACGGACATAGGAATCAAACCTGATGTCAAAACAGATTGGCTTAATCCCCGAAAGAATGAGCAGCCGGGCGAGCTTGAAATACTTGTCGGCGCTACCAACCGTCCGGAGAGTCAGGCGGCACTTGCCAATCTAAGCTCAAAATACGATTATACTGTACGCGTTGTCGGCAGTAAGGTGGTAGTTGTCGGCGGTTGTGACACGGCTACGCTGCGTGCAGCAGAATATTTTGTTGATTTGATAAAATCACTCAAGGACGCTCACCTTGAGGCTGACCTGTGCTACAACGGTCGTTGTACTGAGGCGGATCTGATAGTGCACCTTGACGGTGAGACCGACTGCACGTTTACAACGCTTTATGAAGGTGTTACCAGCACACATTATTCACTTTCAGCTGACAGCAAATATGGGCAGCAGGATATCACAATTGTAGAATTTGACCCCAAGCAGAACAATCTTTATTTTGATGTGACAATGGGCGGCAGCTATGCAACTACGCTCAAAACAGTAGAAAATACCGTTAAAACATTTAACGAGAACAACGGACAGGGCAAAACAGCCATAGCTGCCGTCAATGGAGACCTGTGGATGGTTACTTACGCGCATGCACGTGTGTTAGGTAAGGGAACAAGCTACAGGGACTGTTCCGATCCGGTTGTTAAAAAATCTATGAATATACCGCGCGGATTTGATATGTACGACGGCGAGATAATCACCTCGGCGCATATGACTCAGGAAACTCCGTATGAAGGAGATTTTTACTCATTCGGCATTACTGATGACGGAGAGGCTGTGCTCGGGAATCCTCAGGTCGGCATAAAAATTGTGAACAAGACATCTGATATCACGACATCCGCCAACGGATTGAACCGTTTGCCGGCCAATAATGCCTTGGTAATGTACACCGATAAGCTGTCGGCCAATAATGCGCTTGATGATGCGCATCAGGTTATTATCGATTGCGGCTATGATTATGTCGTGCGTCACGGTGAAACCATTACCGGTAAGGTGACGGCTGTCATCAAGTCCGGAGAGGCAGTCGATGCAGAACTTAAGCAAAACCGAATAGTACTGACCGCACGCGGCAATAAGATTGACAGTATCAAGGACTTCAAGGTCGGCGACAGTATTGAAATTTCAATTACCGTGACCGATAAAATGGGCAACAGCGCAGTCTGGCAGAAAATGAGGAATGCTGTCGGGGGGCATCTCCCTATAGTAATAAACGGGCGCTCGACGGGACTTACCGACCAAAACCGTTACCCTATGACCATACTCGGCACCAAGCAGAACGGTAATGTTGTTATGATCACATATGACGGCCGGCAGACAGGGTATGCAGTCGGTCTGAAAAACAGTGACGCAGCCATGCTGTGTGAGGAGTTGGGCATTAATAACGCCTTCTTTGTTGACGGCGGTGGCAGTGCTTCCATGGTTCAGCTGATTAACGGTGAGTACAAACTGGTAAATCGCCCGTCAGATAAAAAATCAGACGGTTCATATGGCCAGGCAAGGACAGTTGTAAACACTGTCATACTTTCGGTCGGACCTAAGAGAAGCTGAACAGAAAGTGACTTTATGGAAAATATAAAACGTGTACTTAGCTATACCCGCCGCGCGGTAGATGACTATCAAATGATACGTGCCGGAGATCGGATCGCGATTGGCATATCGGGCGGTAAGGATTCACTGACGCTGCTTTGTGCGCTTGCCGAACTGCGGCGCTTTTACCCCGAGCCGTTTGAACTTGAGGCAATAACGGTAGATATGGGACTTGACGGTATGGATTTCTCGGGCGTCACCGAGCTGTGCCGCCGGCTTGACGTACCGTATCACACTGTTCCGACTCAGATCGCAAAAATAATCTTTGATGTGCGAAAAGAGCCGAATCCTTGCTCGCTGTGTGCCAAAATGCGACGTGGGGCGCTTCACGGAGCCGCTGTGGATCTGAAATGCAACAAGGTTGCACTGGGACATCACTTTGATGACGTAGTTGAAACCTTTATGCTCAACTTGTTTTTTGAGGGCAGGCTTGGGTGTTTCCAGCCGGTAACATATCTGTCGCGGCGGGATCTGTACCTCATACGGCCAATGATATACATGCCGGAAAAGGATGTACGTTATTTTGCCTCAAAGGCGGATCTACCGGTAGTGAAGTCGACTTGCCCGGAGGACGGTGAAACAGAGCGCGAAGAAATGAAAAAGCTGTTGTCTGTGCTGGAACGGCAGAATAAGGGACTGCGCTACCGTATTTTCGGCGCTATCCAGCGCGGCGGCATAGATGGCTTCCGTGAGTTCGGTCGTATGCAGGGTATAAAGGAATATTCGGACGAGACGTCAGATGAGTAAGAAACGACTTAACAAAAGAAACAACCTTCCGGCATAAAGCGTGATGTTCTTATCGGAGAAATCATCAAACGGTTCGTCCTCATAAATAGGTTAGTTTATTTTGCTTCGCAGGAAACAATAGAAAACCCCGGCAGATTTTTCAAGGTCTGCCGGGGCTTTCTGCTCGATAAATTGGAATTGGTTGATTTATTCGCAGATGAACGTTACTTTACAATTCGCCATTTCATGGATGAAGCAATCGCATATGAGCCTTTTCTTACTTCACCAATGTTAATATAAGCATCGTCTGACCACACAATACAATTTCGTTCATCGAATGTAACAGAAGTATGAAACATATCTCTCTGGTCATCTTTTATCTGCCATTCAAACAAACTTTCAAATTCAATTTCCACAACAGTATCCCAAATGCTTGTAACTAATATTTGCAGTATTAACTTGGTTTTATCCGGTTCAAAACGATGACCGTTCTCAATTTTGTATATGCCCTTGTGGGTATATCGAACATCTATGATATACCCATCGTGTAAATAATTAGTCTTTTCAAGAAAATCCTGTATATCTTTGTTCGTTTTTATTTCGTTAAACACGTTTACCCTCTCCTTCTGTTTTACGTGCATATCGTTACAAAATATGCACCCGCAGAACTGTAATCATAATTGTCAAGACGAGGATGCTTACTTTGCGGCAATTCTTGTTCTTTATCCGTTTTCATCGCCCATATCATTGTAATACAAATCGGCAGAGAAAACAATCCCTCTTCCGATATTTTCGTGCTTGCCAATTCTCCGTTAAGGACAACAGAGAAAAGCAGACGGGCTGTTTTAATATAATTTGCAGTCACTGTAAACTGACTTTGCAGTGTCAGTCATAACGCGCGGAGTGCATGTAGGTGGGTCACGGTAGATTATAAGTGACGGCGTCACGGTCAGTGAAGCGGAGCCTCCCAAACGTGACTCTACCAATACAATACACGGCGCAGTATCCACGTCAGGCTGGATAAACGTCATGCGTTTCGGCTCGAGCCTGTGTGCTCTCAGCGAGCACATAAGGTCGGCCAAACGGTCTGGACGGTAGACACAGTAAAAGCGACCGCCGAAACGCAACAACCGCGCTCCCGCCGCACAGAAGTCATCTATACTTCCTGCTGTTTCGTGACGGGCAATATTCTTGATGCTTTGGGTACAGTCACGGCCATGTCCCGTTTTCATGTATGGCGGATTGGTGAAGACCACATCTACAGTTCCGGCATCTTTGCCATGTCCGATGCTGCGTATATCTGCGGTGTGCTGTGTTATCTGCATGTCGAGGCCGTTCAGCTGTATGTTGCGCAAGCCAAGCTCGGAAAACTCGGGCTGTAGCTCATAGGCATCAATGTGTCCGAGCTTTGCTAGTGTTGCGGCCAGCATTGACACAATACCAGTTCCGGAACCAAGCTCGGCTGCCGTGGCACCCGGCTCAGGACGTATGAAAGCAGCCAGCATATAAGCGTCGGTACCAAAGGTTAGGCCGCCTTTTTTTTGTATCAGCCTCAGCCTTTCATTGACTTCGTCCAATCGCTCGTCGCCATTAAGTTGTAATTTCATGTGCCCTCCGTTATAAATAGAAAACGGGACGGCCGAATCAGCCGCCCCGTACCGGTATGTACCGGATCACTCTGCCTTGGGTGCTCCTACAGGGCAGGCGTCAGCACAGGAACCGCAGTCAATGCACTTATCGGCATCGATAACGTACTTGCCGTCTTTCTCGCTGATGGCCTCAACAGGGCAGTTCTCAGCACATGCGCCGCATCCGAGGCACTCGTCCTCAGTAATCTTGTATGCCATTTTAGTTACCTCCAATAGATTTATGCTTACATTGTACCATATAAATCTTCATTTTGCAACTGTTATTTTGCATTTTCCTGATTTTTTCCTCAATCATTTTTGGTTTCGTCGTTCTGAATATTATCCTGGGTGCGCGGGCATGATAAAACGGTTACATTATCACGGTGAAACTGCATTATTGAGGTCTCTTGCTTATTACTGTCGGTTATTTTTACCTTTACTGTACCTGCGAGCGGATTTACCTCCGTCACTACGCCGTTTCCTTCGGGGGTTCGCACGATTGAGTCGACGGGCGGTGTAAGCCGCAGTTCGGCTTCATATGTGTCATTCTCATAGCGCAGACAGCACATCAGACGCCCGCAGGCACCGGATATTTTGTTGGAATTGAGTGACAGGTTCTGTTCCTTGGCCATTTTTATTGACACCTGCACAAAATCTGATAAAAAGCTGGCACAACACAGCGGACGCCCGCAGGCACCGAGTCCACCCAACATCTTTGCTTCATCACGTATTCCGATCTGACGCAGTTCAATTCTTGTACGGAATACAGCGGCGAGATCCTTGACCAGCTCACGGAAATCTACACGACCTGCCGATGTGAAGTAGAACAGCAGCTTTGAATTGTCGAATGTGTACTGCGCATCAACAAGCTTCATATCAAGGCCGTGCTTGGCGATCTTCTCACGGCACAGCACAAACGCATCTGCTTCCTTCTGACGGTTCTGAAGGTTGTGCTCCTCGTCTTCCGCGGTCGCAGGACGTATCATAGGGCGAAGCGGCTGGACTATATCCTTGTCAGACACACGACGGTTGGACAGACTTACCTCGCCGAACTCAGGTCCGCGCGCCGTTTCCACAATTACGTTGTCTCCGCGGTTCATTATGATGTTGCCGGGTGAGAAATAATATACCTTGCTCGATTTGCGGAAGCGTACTCCGATGACCTCTACAGCATCAGGATCGTTAGCGGGAGCCTCAGCTGGTTCGGGTTTATCAAAATCAAATACCGAAAAGTCGGGATCTCCGACCTTGGTGACAACACCGGGCGCGGGAGCAGGAATGGACTCGGGTGCCGAGATGAACACAACTTCAGGAGGCAGCTCGTCTTTCAACTCGCGTTCGCGTCCGTAGTTAGCGGGACGTCCGGTTGAGCGATATTTGCGAGGCAGTGTATCATCGTTCGTAGTGTTTGCATCGCGTTTGTCTGACTGCTGAGCGGCGTCGGCGTGCACACGCTGCTGCTTGTTATAAGGACGGTTGCCGTTTCGGCGGTTGTTTCGGGTTTGATTCTGACGTTGGCGCTGATTATTTTGCTCGTCATGTCCGCTCTGGACCGGCGACACCGACTGCACATCCTGATTGCTGTGATTATTACGTGAGGCATGAGCAGGAGATTGCTGGTTTTGTACAGCATTGCTCTGAGACTCGCCGGGGTTTTCATGATTTTTTATTACGTTAGTTTCGCCGCTTTGCTGCTGTTTTTCTCGACTGTCCTGGTGCGGCCGGCGATTTCGGTTATATCTGTTATACCGTGCATGACCCTGACGTGGCGCATGACCGTTCTGATCATTTTTTTCAGCAGTAGTATTATCGTTATTAGACTTGTTGTTTTTCATATATTTTACCTTTCTTGACAGTTGTATGATAGCGTCAGCACTCCACAAGTGCAGTGAGTGTCAGACGGATATTGGCGTTGCGTGATAAAGCATCCGTGGCCGCGCATACCTTGTCATAGAGCGCGAACAGTCCCGAAAGCGTGTATTTCCACGCAATATCCGATGCACGGTCTCGGTCGTGCCAGAAGCACAGCGGCGCGTCATCGCTCTTTTTGAGCACAATAAGGTCTCGCAGACTTAGTGATATAGTTGCAAGCTCTTCTGTGACTGCATCTCGCTTGGCAGAGAATCCGGAAAGCAGCTCCAGGCGCGCTTGCTCAGTTGACATCGCGCTGAATGTTACGGCAAAGCGCTCTGCCAGCTCTCGCCGCGCGATACCAGGCTGACGTTGCTTAGGATCAAGCAGCATGAGTGCACGCCCTATTCTCCCATCAGCCTCGGCCAGCAGGGCTGCGTATTCCTCCGGCGACGAGGCCAGCCCTCGTGCCCTGACGTCGTGCTCCATAATATATTCCGACAGCAAGCTGTCGCTCACCGGCTCGGTACGTATCACGGGGGCGCGGCTTCTGACCGTTTCGAGCATGGACGACGCCGATTGACAAATCATAAGAAATATTGCGTAGCTGTGCGGCTCCTCAAGTGTCAGCAGAAGTGCGTTTTGTGCCTGCGGTGTCATTGCGTCGGCGTTTTCGATGATATATACCTTGTGTTCAAAATCGTTTGGCACCGTCATAGTATCGGTCCGGATAAATCGTGCCGCGTCAACTCCTATGCCTACACGGTCGCGGTCGGGCGTTATGCGTATAACATCGGGAGTTTTTCCTTCGAGTATCTTACGGCATGCGCCACATTCGAGGCAGGGAAACCGCTCCCCAACGCGGTTGGTACAGGACAGTGCCGCGGCTATGTTAAGTGCCAAAGTGCGTCTACCGCTGCCCTCGAATCCCTCGATTATATATGCGTGGGAAAGACTACCGTCAAGTATGTCATCTGCAAGCCGGCGACGCAGAGCGGAGTTACCGACTATATTTGAAAAAAACTCCACCGTGAACGCCCTCCTTTGCATATAAATCCATTGTTATTATAACAGATTTGAAGCCCTGTGTCAATAAGTCTGATTTTTTCAACTCAAATATTCAGTATAAAAATGACCGGGCAATTGACAATGTGCATAAAGTATGGTATAATTTTATGTTAAGAAACGTGCGGGGAGGTATTGTTATGGAGCAGAAGTCAGACGACCGTCAGCGTCAGCAGGACGATTTCTGGGACATATCGTCGCTTATGCCGAAAAGCCGGCAGCGACAGACCGGTATGCGCGCACCGGGAGCAACCGACGCGGTTGAGATTGAGGTTGACACTCCTGCCGTACAGCAGAATAACGCGATTTCTGCAGACAGCCCGCTCAACAATACTATTCCGCATCAGACATGCGTGCAGACGGCTGTAGCTCCGGTTGATGATTATTGCCCGGAACACCCGCTTATACACCGTGTGCGTGTGTACAATATCCCGTGTGAATATAACTATTACGAGCAATTTCTCAGGCATGCAGAGCGCGTGTGCGCTCTCAGAGGAAAGCCGTGCCAGCCGGTACCATTTTTCTCGTACGTTCCCGAATACAGTCAGCTGACAAAGCCTCAGCTTGACTGGTATCTGTGGTGGCGCGAGCAGGTGTGGCACGGAGAATATCCGGCGGTTGATTACAGCTATATCATGCTGTATGTCAATGAGATCATCAATACCGGAGGTCACACAAACCCGGAGTGGGGACAAAAACAGCTGTGCGAAATATGGTCGGCGTATCATAAAATATATCCGCGGCTCAACTGGCTTATGGCCGAATGGATATGTGATTTCTCACTTATATGGCATCTTCCCGCCCCATGTATGCCGCATGAGTTTGTGTCCTCGGGAATTATGAAAGAATTTTATATGGTTGGGGACAATGACGGTAAAAGCAGCATATCCGGTCTGGATCTGATCACATATTGCTCGAATTATAATTACAAATCAAGTAAATTTGCATCCGGTGATGCAAAAGAACTGTACGATAAGCATATCCCAGCGGCACTTGACGAGGCTGTAAAACCGTTTTACAGCCCGGACGGAAAGCTTGAGCTCGGTACACGCATGAGCGATTGCCACCGTACCCGCGTAGCCTATACAGGTGCTCTGTGCACTTATAAATGCCGCAAAAAGCTGGTGGTAGACTATTACTGCTTCTCTCACACATATGAGATGCGCATGATAGTAACCGACATTATTAAATATGCCGAAAACCGTTTGAGAGCGTATATCGGTATAAAATCGCGTCTTGGTGTCAAGCGGCTGCTACCGGGCATGAAAGAAAGCATAGACGCATATTTTGACCGTGAACTGCCATTGCGAAAGCGTTCCGTTACACAGACCCGGCCGGATTATGAGCGATTGTATGATGTGCCAAAAACTAAAATATCGGCAGAAGCGGCTGATCGTATAGAACGAGAATCATGGCTTACAACCGAGAGATTGCTTGAGGCTTTCGGAGGCACGGAGGACGATGGAGTTATATCATCACTAACCGCGCCGAATAACGACTGTCATAAGACGGTTTACGTAATATCCGCCGAAGAAATACCAGAACAAGCTGCCGAAGCTACACCTGATGATTCAGTCGAAACATCAGCTGCTCAGCCTGCTGTATCGTCGGTTGGAACAGAAGGATATTCGGTATCGTCCCCACAGACGGACAGTGCCGGAGGACTCAAAGCGGCACTTGGTGAATATATGGAATTTGTACGTTTTGTCGACAGTGGGAACACTGCCGCACAGCACGAGTTTGCGCATCAGCACGGGGAAATGGAAGATCTTATTTTTGACAAAATCAACGAAATTGCAGTGGATTATTTCGGAGATGTGATATTGTATGAATCGGCAAACGGTCCGGCTGTTGTCGATGAGTACAGAAAGGAGCTATTTTATGACTGAAAAAAATCAGGTTCAGGCAGTACCCAAAAGAATACTGAATTCACTTCTCGCCTCGGTGTCCGCCGGTGTGGTACCGCGTGCCGGGGCGCCGTATATTGCAATAGGACGTAAAGACGAAATAGCCGCATTTCTGTCAGATCTTGAATCGGTAAACGAGGGCGGCGGGGCCATGCGTTTTCTCATCGGACGTTACGGCAGTGGTAAGAGCTTTTTGATGCAGCTCATACGCGGCTATGCACTTGAGCGCGATTTTATCACAGCTGATGCCGACCTCTCTCCGGAACGCAGACTGTACGGCAGCGGAGGCTCGGGAGTTGCGACTTATCGGGAGTTGATAAAGAATCTGGCATCAAAGTCTTCACCGGACGGAGGCGCGCTGCCGAGGCTTATCGCGCGTTGGATCGACAGTCTGCAATCACGACTTCGCTCAGCGGGACATGAAGCGTCTGAGGCTGATTTTGACAGGTTGCTCACGTATGCCGTGGAAGAGGAGCTGAAGGAAGTCGAATTTCTTGTTGGCGGATTCGATTTTTCACGTGTTGTGGCGGCTTATTACCGGGCGTATGTCAACGGTGATGAATCAAAAAAGAGCGCCTGTCTGCGTTGGTTACGCGGCGAATTTACCACAAAAACCGAAGCTCGAAGCGAGCTTGGAATCAATGTATCTGTTATCATTGAGGATGATAACTGGTATGATTTTATCAAGCTGTGGGCGACACTTGTGCGTCGCATGGGATATCGCGGACTTATAGTTTTTATTGATGAGTGTGTTAATCTGTATAAAATCACTCATCGCGTCAGCCGTGAGAACAACTACGAAAAAATCCTTTCGATGTTCAATGATACCTTGCAAGGACGTGCGCCGGGACTGGAGATAATTCTCGGCGGCACCCCGCAGTTTTTGGAGGACACCAGACGAGGACTTTTTGGTTATGAGGCACTGCGCAGCCGCTTGTGTGACAGTCGGTTCGCGCTTGACGGCTATAAAAATCTGCTTGGCCCGGTCATACGCCTGCGCCGTTTGACGGACGATGAGCTGTTGGCACTGATCACACGTCTGACACAGCTGTATTCTCAGAATTACAACTGGACTCCGCGTATAACCGGGGAGGAAATGGTCAGCTTTCTCAACATCTGCCTTGAGCGTGCCGGAGCCGACTCTATGATAACTCCACGGGAGATGCTGCGCGATTATATGACGGTGCTTAATATACTCATGCAGAACCCTGACGTCAGTTTTTCCGACATTGTAGGTAGCGCCGTGACGTTGAAAACCGTCAACCGGGATGACGAAAGCAACGGTCACAAAACCGAAGAAAGAGCCAAGTATAGCCCTGAAGATATTGATTTTTGATCAAAGGAGTCCGATATGACCGAGGCTGATAAAATATTTCAGCGTTTTCCCGGGTTTATTCAGGAATACATTTACGCACATAGCTGGGAGAGCTTGCGCGGCGTGCAGATAGCTGCGGCGCATACTGTTTTTGACACTGATAACGACCTGCTTCTGACGTCATCAACTGCCAGCGGTAAGACCGAGGCGGCTTTCTTTCCCATACTTACGCTGCTTATGCAGTCGCCGCCTGCCAGTATAGGGGTGTTGTATATCGCACCTCTGAAAAGCCTTATTAATGATCAGTTTTCTCGTATTGATCAACTGCTGGACCAAAGCGGTATAACGGTGACACACTGGCATGGTGATGTGGCCACGTCGCACAAAAAGAAGGTGCTCGACAATCCGCAAGGCATTTTACAGATAACGCCGGAGTCGCTCGAGTCCATGCTTGTTAATCGCTCCAACGATATTGTTCGTCTGTTCGGAGACCTGCGTTTTGTTATAATTGATGAGATACACACGTTGACGGGCACTGACCGCGGCAATCAGATAATGTGTCAGCTGTCGCGCATACAGCGACTTATCGGACATGTGCCGAGACGCATAGGCCTTTCGGCTACGGTCGGCGACCCTGCTCTTGCGGCGGCATGGCTGTCGGCCGGCAGCGGACGTGTGACGGATATTCCGTCATTCGGTGCTGAAAAGCTGCGCTGGCGCTTGGGGCTGGAGCATTTTTACATTCAGAACACACAGGAAAATCAGACTTCACGTCCCGGTGAGGCGGCTGAAGGACAGTATGTTGCCGAGCTTGATGCCGGATATGAGTACATGTATGACTGCGTCAAGGACAAAAAATCGTTGGTATTCTCAAATTCACGCGAAGAAACTGAGTACCTTTGCGCCACATTCCGTCAGATCGCGCACCGCCGTGGTGACCCGGATGTCTTTCTGATACATCACGGCAATCTGTCGGCATCCATTCGTGAAGAAGCCGAGCTTAAAATGAAAGACGAGGATATCAATGCAGTGACATGCGCCACGGTTACAATGGAGCTTGGCATTGATATTGGCCGTCTTGAGCGCATTTTGCAGAACGATGCGCCGACCTCGGTGTCCAGCTTTCTGCAAAGACTTGGGCGGTCAGGACGGCGCGGGCAGCCGCCGGAAATGATGATGGTATTCCGCGAGGAGGACCCGTTACCAAACACGCCGCTTCCTCAGCTGATTCCCTGGGGCCTGTTGCGTGCTATAGCAATAATTCAGCTGTACATTGAGGAGCGGTTTATTGAGCCGCCGCGTATGCGGAAATTGCCGTTCAGCCTGCTGTTTCATCAGACACTGAGTGTACTGGCTGCTTCCGGAGAGCTGACACCACGGCGGCTGGCAGAACGTGTGCTGACCTTGCCTCCGTTTGTAAATGTGCTGCGCGAAGACTTTCGTACATTACTTATTTCCATGCTCAACAACGGCTACATTGAAATGACCGAAGAAAAAGGTCTTATTGTCGGTCTTAGCGGTGAGCGCCTGCTCAACTCTTTTAAGTTTTATGCCGTGTTCAAGGATTCGGAGGACTATACAGTTCGTTGCGGTTCAGATGAGATCGGAACGATTACTACACCGCCGCCGGTCGGCGACAGGTTTGCGCTGGCGGGACGTGTGTGGGAGGTTGAAGAACTGGATATTAAGCGCAGGCTGATATACGTAAAGAGTGTTGAAGGTAAAATGGAGGTGTCATGGCCTGGCGATTATGGCGAGATTCATACCAGAATATTGCAACGTATGCGCCGCGTGCTTGAGGAAGATACAGTGTACCCTTATCTGAAGCCCAATGCCGCACATCGCCTTGAGGTTGCCCGTCATCTGGCTGCAAATACGGGAATGTTGCAACATTCACTTATACACCTGGGTGGATATTCATGGTGCCTGTTTCCGTGGCTCGGAACGCGGTCATTCAGGACGTTGCGCAGATTTATAGCTCAAAATGCGGCTCAGTTTAAAATAACCGGGCTGGATTTTGAGGGCTGCTGTTACATGACATTCAGAATGGAGCGCGGAAACGACTATGAGCTTATAAAATCTCTGTGTGACAGAGCAGGGAATTGCATAGATTGTCAGTCGCTGGTGTCTGAAAGTGAACTGCCTGTCTTTGACAAGTATGACGAGTATATTCCAGGGGAACTGCTACGCCGTGCCTACTCCGTCGACCGCCTTCGCGGTGACGAGCCGGCCTTGCGTCTGCGGCAAATGCTTGAAGAATACTGAAATTAATTATTAAAATTATTTATT
>URHI01000040.1 GCA_900547565.1 uncultured Eubacteriales bacterium
GAGTCTGGACCGTTTCTCAGTTCCAATGTGGCCGTTCAACCTCTCAGTCCGGCTATGGATCGCAGTCTTGGTGAGCCGTTACCTCACCAACTAACTAATCCAACGCGAGCCCATCCCTGTGCGATAAATCTTTGGCATCCGAATCATGCAATCCAAATGCATTATGCGGTATTAGCGTCAGTTTCCCGACGTTATTCCACTCACAGGGGCAGGTTGCTCACGCGTTACTCACCCGTCCGCCACTAACTTTCGCCCGTATTGCTACAGGCTAAGTCCGTTCGACTTGAATGTGTTAGGCACGCCGCCAGCGTTCATCCTGAGCCAGGATCAAACTCTCGAAATCTTTCTATATACAAGCCTTCTCCGGCTTACATATCTCTTATTCCGAGCTCGTTCTGCTCTTTCTTATTGTTCAGAGTATCTACTCTTGGAATCGCGAGTCCTTGCACTTCCAGTATCAATCTCTCTCTACCTTGTACCTTTGTACTTCTCTCGCTCTCATACATCTCTGTATGTGTGTTGTTCAATTTTCAATGATCCAATTCCGCTTGTCCCCTCTCGGCGACAGCTTTGCTATTATACCACACCGCCGCTCGCTTGTCAACCCCTTTTGAAAAGTTTTTTCAAGTTTTTTTCAACCCAATCTCCACTTCTCATCTCGACTTGACTCGCTTTTCGCTTCCTTCCGCGACAGCTCTGTTATACTACCACTTTTATTTTAAATTGTCAAGCCGTTTGGACAAATTTTTCTAAAAAAATGTAAAAATATTTATTCCCTTCTTGATTTGTAACTCGCTGTGCGTTATAATATATTAAAATGATGTTTTCCGGAAAGGTTCAGGATATGGAAAAACGTATTCTTGTGGTCAGTTCGGCCAATATGGATTTTGTGATGAACATGCACTCTTTGCCCTCGGCAGGGCAAACCGTTATAGATTACGGAAGCTACCGTTTTGTCCCCGGCGGAAAGGGCGCAAACTCCTCGGTCGCCTTCAGAAGGCTGGGAGGGGATTGCGTTTTCTGTGCACGTCTCGGAAATGACGCCAACGGTGAAGTACTGCGCAACATATATAACAAGGAAGGAATCGACACACGCTTTATAGTTACCGATAATGAAGCCCCCACCGGACTTGCCGCTATCATGGTCGAGCAGAACGGCGTCAACCGCATTGTGGTCTACCCCGGCGCAAATATGCGCATTACGCCTGACGACATTGACAATGCAATGACCTGTTATCCCGACGCCTTGTTCATGCAGCTTGAGATAGACCCCGAGGCCATAATCTACGCTGCCAACGCCGCAGCAAGCCGGGGCATTCCGATCTTTATCGACGCTGGCCCGGCCTCCAAGTCGTTCCCGCTTGACCGGTTGCCTCCGCTCGAGGTCTTCTCTCCCAATGAAACAGAAACCGAAATTTATACCGGCATAAACCCCAGCACGCCTGACAACTGTCTGCGCGCCGCCATTGCGCTTTCCAAGCTGGTCAACGCACATTACTATGTCATAAAGCTGGGCGGGCGCGGAATTTACATCTACGACGGATTATATTACCACTGCCTGCCGGCTTATGATGTCAAGGCGGTAGACAGCACTGCCGCAGGCGATGCCTTCACTGCCGCGTTTACGCTGGAATACCTGCGCAGCGGCGGCGACGTTGAGCGGGCGGGCAAATACGGCAACGCCGTCGGAAGCCTGACGGTCAGCCGGGCGGGAGCCTACACCTCGCTGCCGACGGCAGATGAAGTCAACAAGTTTATAATCAAAAAAGGAATCAAATTATGAGCTTCAGCCTCATTCCCGATATACCATACACCTCGGCACGGGACACACGTTGCCGCTACGACCTGTATCTGCCCGACGGCACAGATACCTGCCCGCTGATAATTTATTTTTACGGCGGAAGTCTGAAAAAAGGTGCCAAGGAGGGCAACCGGCTGGCGCGCGCCGCCGTCGAGGCCGGCTATGCTGTGGCAGTGCCGGATTACCGGCTTATTCCCGAGGTATCCTACCCCGCGTTTATTGAGGATGCCGCCGACGCCGTTTGCGCCGTCATGCGCGACATGGAGCAATATACCGACCGTGTCAGCCGGATCTTCGTCGGAGGGCACTCGGCAGGGGCATATCTGTCCATGATGCTGGCGTTTGACCGGCACTATCTCGACGTGCGCGGCATTGACCGCTCAAAGATCGCAGGCTGGCTGTTCATCAGCGGTCAGCCGACCACGCATTTCAGCGTGCTTGAGAGCCGCGGCATGGACAAGCGCGCCGTGATAATCGACGACACGGCGGCACTGTGGTATGTGCGCTCCGATGTCGGTGAGCCGGCTCTGATCGTCACCTGCGACGCCGACCTGGCCTGCCGACGGGAGCAGAATTATCTGCTGCTGGCAACGCTTAAGCGTTTCGGCTATACGTCGTTGCTGCGCTTTGCCGACATACAGAATTGCAGTCACGGAGGGCTGGTCAAGCCTGACGAAAACGGCAAGGTGCCGGTCATGCCTCACATAATCGACTTTATCAGCGAGGTCTGCGGTGGCGAAAATACTTGACACGGCTTACTTTTCAGCCCCCGCAACCCAGCTTGCGCCGGATCTTGTCGGCAAGCTGATATGCCGCCGGCATGATGACGGAACCATTCTCCGTTGCCGTATCACCGAAACCGAGTGCTATTACGGCGAGTCGGACACCGCCTGTCACGCCAGCCGCGGGCGCACACCGAGGACGGACACGCTCTATATGGCGGGCGGCGTGGCGTACGTGTATCTTTGCTACGGAATACACGAGCTGTTCAACATTGTGACCGGGCCTGAGGGACATCCGGAAGCGGTTCTGCTGCGCGGCGTTGAAGGGGCATGTGGCCCGGGACGCGCTACGCGCCGGCTTTGCATCACGCGTGGATTCAACCGCCGACCGCTCTCGCCCGAAACCGGACTTTGGCTGGAGGACGACGGCACTGCTCCGCTCTTTCAAGCCTTGCCGCGGGTCGGCATAGGCTATGCGTCGGAGAAGGATCAGGCAAGGCTTTGGCGTTTTTTAAGTAAATAAAGGCAACTGCCAAGACGGTATTCCCAAGGGCAGCTGCCATATATGTACGGTGCAGCCCGACGGGCTGTACCGATTTTTTGTTTTCGGGCAAACAGCTTATTGTGTCCCATGCCCGGCCTACGCAATAAAATCCGACCGTTTCAACGTCGAATGTTATTGCATGTGTCTTGAGTGTTCCGGGCGGGCAGTATATATCTGTAGCTGTATGAATTTTCATCCGCCGAGTATTGCAGGTCGATATTGAAAACGTCCCGGACGATCCCCGATCTGCAAACATTGTCGGGGGTATCGCAAACGGCGATCTTACCGTCCTTAATAACCGCGATGCCGTCTGAAAAGCCAAATGCCAACGGAAGATCATGCATTACGGTAACCACACCCTTACCGCCGTCCGCCAGGTCACGCAATATATTCATCAGCTCCACCTGATTGGCTATATCCAGATATGTGGTTGGCTCATCGAGCAGAATATAATCGGTATCCTGCGCCAACGCCAGGGCAATATACGCTTTTTGCCTGATGCCTCCCGACAGCGAGCAAAGCGGGCGGTCTGCCATTCCGGCAATGCCCATTCTGCTCAATGCCCCGTATGCGATCTCGCGGTCCTTTTCGCTGTATCTGCGGGGATAGCTCAGATGAGGAAATCTGCCGTGAAGCACCATTTGCTCCACCGTCATATCGGCCACACTCAGATAGGCAACTTTCCGTGCAATATCCCGGCGGGACAGCTCTGACGAAGCCTTACCGTCAAATATGATCTGCCCGTTTTTCGCCGTCATGATGCCGAGGATGGTTTTCAACAGTGTGCTTTTTCCAGCCCCGTTCTGTCCGATGAGCGAGATCAGTTTTCCCTTGGGCAAAGACAGTGAAATTCCGGACAGAATGTTTTTATCATTATATCCGGCGGATATGTTGCGCACCTCAATCACCCGCGTGTCCTCCCTTACCTTTTATCAGAATAAATACGAAGAAGGGCGCACCGAGGAACGCCATTATGATTCCCACGGGAATTTCGTAAGGAGCAAACGCTGTCCTCGAGATCGTGTCACAAAGGCAGACAAAAGCCGCCCCGAACAATGCGCACAGTCCCACCAGATGCGACGATTTGCTACCGGCCATGCGACGTACCGCATGAGGGACGATAAGTCCCACAAAGGATAAAAGCCCCGCAATGCTGACGGCACAGCCGGCAAGAAGCGCCGCCAAAAGCAAAAACAACGTCCGCATGAGCGATGTGTTCATGCCGAGGCCTCTGGCGTTATCTTCTCCCAGAGTAAGAACATCCAGCTCATTGGTCAGTGTCAGCAATACGCCGACGGTGATCAGTATCATCAGTGCCGCGGGGATCAGCTTTTGATATGTCACCGCCGAAAATTCGCCGATCTTGAAATCGTTGCTCATCACACCCACATTGGGTATAAACGTGATGATCGTATCCGAAACCGCGCCGAGCAGGCTGTTCATGGCCACACCGATAAGTATTACCGTACCCCGCGAAGCTCCCCATTTCCGGGAGCTGAGGCTGACCAGCATCACCGCGGCAAAAGCGCCGAGAAAAGAAAACACGGATAACTGCCAGCCGCCGTATATTCCGAGGGCGGTGCAAACGGTTACTGCCAGCCCCGCACCCGAATTCACGCCGATAATGCTCGGAGAGGCAAGCCGGTTGGCAAGCACGCCCTGTATTACTGCGCCCGACACGGCAAGCGCGGCACCGCAAACCAGTGCCGCCGCTGTGCGCGGTAGCCTCACATAAGCAAATATCCGCGCGCCCGCCGACGAATCAAAGCCGTCTGTAAAAGCCTGCCTTATCTCGGCAAATGTCACTTTTGTACTGCCGAGCATCAGTCCTGTCACTACTGCTGCTCCGAGAAATAACAAGCCCGCCAAATACAGCCACTTTATTCTATTTGTCTTTTCCGAGCAGTATTTCGCTGAGTTTCTCATAAGATTCCGCCCATTTTGCATTCGGTTTTATATTGAATAATTTTCTGTCCATAACATGCAGCCGGTTTTCTCTGACAGCTTCAAGCGTCCCCCATGCCGGGTTTTCCTGCATCATTCTCGTCAGATTGTCTATGGCTTTCTCGGTGTCGTCTCCCATGGTGACAACAAAAATGCGGTACGGCTCCTGGCGGATAACGCTTTCAACGCTCAACGTATCAAGTAAGGTATTGTCACTGTCCGCGATATTGATACAGCCGAGGTCAGCCAGCATTTCGCCGAGTATTGTCCCCCGGCTGCCCTTTGCCTTGACAGACCCTGAAGATGCTCTGAGCAAAAGCACCGTGCGCTGCTTTTCGGTGAGAGGCGCATTGATACATTCGTCCCTGATCGCTTTTATCTGTGCTTCAAGGCCGGCCCCGTTTGCCTCATACAGGTCTTTTCTGCCCGTGATATCGGTGCATATATCAAGCATCAGAAGATAGTCCTCAAAGCAGTCGACATCAAAATAGGCTACCGTTATACCCGAATTTTCAAGGATCTCCTTCATTTCCACATTTGATGCAGTGGACGCACTGGCAATAACGAAATCCGGATTGGAGGCAAGTAGGGCCTCAAGCCCCGGAGAATGAGCACCGCCCAAATTCACGGCATCCCCCAGCTCAAGCCCGAAATCATCCCAGGCATCCTCCGCAGTGGCGCATACCGTCCCGCCGGCGAGCTGCCACACATCGGCAAAGCTGCCGATAAGTGCGGCAGTACGCTGAGGATTTTTCTTTACGACAACCTCCCTGCCCAACGCATCAGTGAAAGAGACCGTAGCCTCATTCCCGTCAACGATGTCACTGGCACCTTGAGCGGAACATCCGCAAAAGGTTAAAAGCAACGCTGCTATAACTATGGCAATTACCCTTTTCATCAGCAGGTAGCCCCGCCTTTTACGGTTTTATTCAGGACCGCAGACTTATCTATTTTGCTGTTGATAAGCTTGTCCTGAACATATTCAAAGCCCAGCCTGCTTACGGTATCCGCAAAACGCTCGCCGGAGATGCCCTCGTCACGGAAGAACAGTATTGCCCGTTCGATCACGTCCATGACCTCGTCTTCGGATGTGAATATCTTGTCAAGCGGTCTTCCGGTCGCAACTTTCTTGCCCCATCTGCCGCCGATGCAGACCTTATAGCCGTCTGTATATTCGGGAATAACGCCGAACGGGCACTTGCCCTTGCAGCGTCCGCAGTTGTTGCAGTCCGCACCGACGACCAGCTTGCCGTCCTCAAGCCGTGCGGCCTTGATCGGGCAGCTGCTCTCGACCTGACACTTTTTGCAGCCTCTGCACTTTTCGTTGTCAAGCAGCGGTACTCTCTGGCCGATGACGCCCAGGTCATTGAGATCGGGCTTTACGCAGTTGTTCGGACAGCCGCCAACGGCGATCTTGAATTTGTGCGGCAGCGTAACGTCGTGATATCCGAGATAGAAGCGCTCGTGTATCTTATCACTCAGACCGAAGGTGTCAATAAGACCGTACTGACAGGTAGTGCCCTTGCAGGAAACGACAGGCCGGACAAGCGAGCCCGTGCCGCCGGTAATAATTCCGTTCTCATTGAGATATTCAATGAGTGCGGCAATATCGGCATAGTGAACGCCCTGTATTTCCAGTGTAAGCCGGGAGGTCATGGTGACCTCGCCGCTGCCGAATTTTTCTGCGGCCTGCGCAATTATATGCTGCTCCGAGGCTGTGATCTTACCGTTTCGGGTAATAACACGCACATTGAAAACATCGGCATAACGCTTGTCCTGAAGACAGCCGAGACCTTTGACTCTCCTGATCTCCTCCGGAGAAAGTGTTCCCGTGGGATTTTCCACCTTCACGGTGTTGAAAAATTCGCCGCCCTCAAGGACTCTGGTATTGGTATAGCCGTAATATTTCAGCCGGTTCTGCAGGAAATATCCCCGCTTGCCTTTGGCACACACAAGCAGGAGCTTGTCCTGCTTACCGATGCCCTGTATCTCGCCGTTGACCTTGCCGAGATCCACCCATGTGGCACCGAAGATCCTGGCTTCGGGCTGCACGTCAATAACGCGGTAATCCTTAGCCTTGCCGGCGGCGTATTCTGCCGGTGTAAAGGTTTCAAAAGCTCCACTCATTTTGTTCTGCAGCACATAGCAGGCCTGGACAAAGGGATGAATAGCGGTAGAAAACGGCGGTGCATAAGCAAAGTCCATCGTGTCAAAATCGCCCACCTTAAGCCCGGACGAAATGCCTACAACGGCAATATCCGTCATTTTATCGACGGCTCCGCTGCCGAGGACCTGCATGCCGAGAAGTCTCCCCGTGGTCCTGTCGGCAATAAGCTTTGTAACAAATGTCGACGAATCGGGGTAATAGTGTGCTTTGTCGTCACTGACGCAGACAACACTCACCACGTCATACCCGGCCTTTACTGCCTGTTCTTCGGAAAGTCCGGTCCTGCCGGCTTTAAGTGTATCGGAGAGCTTTACGACGCCCGTCCCCAGACAGCCGCCGTATGTAGTTTTTGTCCCCGTAAGTGTTCTGGCAAGGCAGCGTGCCGTGATGTTAGCCGTAGACCCCATAGCCGACCATTGCGGCTCGCCAGTTATGCGGTTTTTAACAATGGCACAATCGCCGACTGCATATACATCGTCAATATTGGTCTTCTGATATTCATCAACGACAATGGCACCTTTTATCATTTCAATTCCGGTATCCCGGAGAAACGCAGTAGCCGGACGGACCCCGATACTTAAAATAACTATATCCGCCGCGAGCTCACCCGCATTTGTTGATACCGCGCTGACGGCAGTGTCTCCGGTGATAGCGGAAACAGCCGCGCCGGTCATGATCCTCAGACCGCTCTTACGCAGCTGCCGTGCGGCATATGCGGCCATTTCGGCATCAAGAATGTTCGGGAGTATCTGACTTGTCATATCGACGACCGTTACCGACAGCTTCTGCGCCATCAGGTTTTCGGCCATTTCCATTCCGATGAATCCTGCGCCTATAACAACAGCCTTTTTGCAGTTGTTCTTTTCAATATAATCGCGAATGGCGATAGCATCATCAGGTGTGCGGACGGTGAATACGCCGCTGAGCCCTACGCCGTCAATAGCGGGAACAATGGGGGAAGCACCGCTTGCGATGATCAGCTTGTCATAAGCCTCCGAACGCTGTGCGCCGTCGGCGGTATTGCGGAAAACAACCGTTTTTGCATTTACATCAACAGCTGTCGCTTCTTCACCGATGTGTACGACTGCACCGGTCAGGGCGGCAAATTTTTCCGGAGAATTTACAATAAGCTCATCTCTTGTTTCGATATCGCCGCCGACATAATACGGCAACCCACAACCCGCATAGGAAATATCATTGCTTTTGGTATAGACTTCGACCTGAGCAGAGCGATCCTCACGCTTGATTTTGGCTGCGGCCTTTGTTCCGGCTGCAACACCGCCGATAACTATCACTTTCATATAGACTTCCTCACTTTATTTCTGTATTATTGACATACGCTTTTAAATATGCTAAAATACAAATATATGACATATGCCATAAACCTGTTTTATAATACCATAATAAAAGGTATATGTCAATAACATTTAAAAGGAAGAATATATGCCGCGCCCTAAAAAATGCAGAAAAGTGTGCTGCCTGCCAAAAGTAACCGAGTTCCAGCCCAAAGGCGGGACAAGCAATCAGATCATTCTCACGGTGGACGAGTATGAAACCATCCGTCTGATAGATAAAGAAGGTTTTTCCCAAGAAGAATGTGCTGTATACATGCGCATCGCGCGCACTACCATTCAATATATCTACAATAACGCCAGAGCCAAAATTGCACAAGCCTTAGTTGACGGCACAGGCCTCCGTATTGAAGGCGGGAATTACGCCCTTTGCAACGGACAGGAGGCGGAATGCGGCTGCGGAGGCTGTCACAAGCACCGCAAAGCAAGGTTACGCGGATGCTGATAACCATACTGTCCCCACAAAATACATAAAGATATAACAGCGGCAGGAAAAACATTCCTGCCGCTGTTATATCTTAAATATCGCATCTCAATAATTAATTACGCCACCTCGCTCTGCCGTACAGCGGACGACCGTACCTGACTCACTCAAGGTGCAGACTGTCACAATTCAGAAAGGCGTGAGCGCCGAGACAGGAGTCCGTCGGGATAAGCCGCTCCGCGCCGCACTTGGTGCAGCTCACACGGATCGCATCATCCAGTACCTCCGCCTCATATTCGCCGTCGCCGTCGGGGCAGCGGCAGGTGATCTTGCCCTCTGCCTCCAGATCGTGTATGACAAACATTACAATATCAAATATCTGCGGGTCGGTCAGCACGCTTTGCTCGTCCTGGTGGAGCACCGAAAAATCGCTTATTCCGTTCTCCTCCATTATATCCAGCAGCTCAAGCTCGGTACGCGCCAGCTCGGCCTTGACGCGGTTGATCTCGCCGATAATACATATATTCACGTCAGAATACGGGCACGGCAGGACAAACAGTTCCTTGCCGTAAAACAGTGAGCGACTGACCGTGAAAACATGCGGGTTGGGGCAGAAAATACACGGCACCGTAAGCCGTACCTTGCCGTCCCGGCACTGAACGACCGTCATTTCGCTGTGCCCGCAGTCACATTTCAGCTTGACCATGTCGGCTGACAGCGAAAACAGTCCCACCGCGCTCAGCACGCCCGCACCGCAGTGAGGACAGCGGTAAGCCACCGTGGTTTGCTTGGATTCAAGAACCATATGGCATCATAATCCTTTCTTTGAGAGATAGCACCATTATCATTATATGACACCGGCGCCGTTTTGCTAAGTCAAAGCGGCAGGACATTTTTGCCTTGCCGCTTTGAAATATGTTTTAAGCCGATCGGCCGGACTCAGGCGTTGATCTTGCTCAGCTTTGCCTCGTGGACCGTGACCTTGTAGTTCTCAGTGGCACTCTCAAACCAATCGTCCAGCTTCTCACCCGCAACATAGCTGCGGCTGGTTACCTTCCAGGCGGGCCACTCGGCATCCTCACCGAGATAGTACATGATGTGAGCACCGTAAGAGGTTTCGACAACATCGACATCGCCGATCTGACGCTCGGTGTCAAACAGCCAGTCGTTGAAGTTAGTCACCATCTGGCCGGGTACTACCTGATAGTAGAACACGGAGGAGTCGCCGGTGTACTCATTTGCTGCCTTTTCGAACGACTCTTTGGTCAGACCGTCCCTGATCTGTGCAAGGATCTCCTCGGCCTTGGCCTTAGCCCCCTCGGCATCCTCGTAGTCATCGGTCTTGAACAGAATATGACCGACATTGCGGGAAGCAGTCTCGTCGCGGTGCATGACCTCTGTAATCATGTCGACCGTAACGGTGTAAGACGTAGCATCCTCATCGCTGTCATTGTTGAACAGCCAGGTGTCGCCCACCTTGCGCGACTCATCCGAGATCCACAGACCCTCGGCGTCGTCCTCATCATCTGTCCAGGCAAAAGAGCTGTTGGACAGGCTGTCCAGCGCGTCCTTGACGTCATCGGTCAGATCGACCTCGACGTTTGACAGAACGACCGCGGCCGTATCCTTATCGGCAGTCAGCTCGGCCTCTTTGCCTGCCAGCGCATTTTCGACTACGCGGGCGATTATTTCCTTTTTGCTCTGGGCCAGCTTTTCGGCGTCGGGCAGTACGGACGCCTCATACCCCTCCGCCTTTTCGGCGTACAGCGCATCAAAGCCGTTCTCGGCAACATAGTTGGCTACAAATTTTTTGAAATCGTCCTGAGTTTTACATTCCTTGAGGGCGTCCGCCTGCTTGTTAAGCTCAATGACCTTGGCATCGTATTCAGCCGTGTCGGTTGCGCCTTCTTCGGGCTTGTCCGTTGAGAAGGTATAGGTCAGTATACCCGCGGTCAGGAAGTTGGCGGGATTGTTGGTATAGTATTCGTTGATCTCGTCATCGGTCACGTCATTTTTGAAGCCCTCACTCACCGCCTCGGAGACCTTGGCTGCCAGCTGGGACATTTCAAGAGCTGCACGTATGTCCGACTTTTTAACGCCGGTACCGTACATGCCGGTAATATAACCGTTGACCGAGTAACCGCTGCTTGCGGCGGCCTGCTCAAGCGACTTCATAGCCTCGTCTATCTCGGCATAGTCCTCATCGTCCAGCTCTATACCGCGCGCGCGCGCTTCCTCGCAGTACACCAGCATCTGCTCGATCTCGGTGGAAACGCTCGTCATGAAATAATCAAACCATGTCCCGTCACCGCTCTGCATTGTCTGCGTCTTGAGCGATGCACCCGTATTCAGCCCCATGTATGAAGCTATGCTTCCGTAGGTGCTCAGAAAATAGCTGTAGTTCTGATAGAAATAATATGAAAGCATGGTGCCGGTTACGTAATAATGCTCGCTCTCGGCCACCTTTGTCCAGCGCAGTAAATAGCCGCCCTCAGAAATGACGCTGAGCGCAACACAGCCCAGCAGCAATACCACAACAAGTATTATCGCCACCGTTCCTACCCACGCGGGGGTCTGGTTTTTCTTTTTTTGCTTGGCACTGAAAACGCTTTCGGACGAAGCTACCTCCTGCGCCTTTGCCAGTCTGACTCTGTTGCCTTTTCCCATGATAAGAATTCCTTTTTCGATTTAATATAATCAACGCGCACGTCACGGCGCATTGACAAGCAGTATAATTATAGCGTGTTTACATGATAATAATATGAATATATTATGAACAAACTCTAAACATTTTTCACATACGTGCCATATTTTCGAACTTTTTTCGCATGTGCGTGCGTTCATGCGCCCGCACGAACGTTCAGACATACATAATAATGGGCAAAACCATGGGCTTGCGTTTTGTTTTTGAGCTCAGAAAACGCGAGATCTCGTCGCGAACGCGGTTTTTCAGCTGGACACGGTCCACCTTGCCGCGGATATTGATGCCCTCGAACAGCGTGTTGATCGCCACCTCGCGAACCTCATCCATAAGCTCCTCCGATTCGCGCACATAGACAAATCCGCGCGACACCACCTCCGGCCCCGACACCAGTATCTTGTCCGACAGATCCACCGAAGCCACGACAACCACCAGCCCGTCCTCGGACAGATGCTTGCGGTCGCGCAGCACAATGTTGCCGATGTCTCCGACGCTGTCGCCGTCCACCAGCACGTTGCCCGCCGGAACCGTTTCGGCAAAACGCGCTCCCTTGCGGTCTATCTCAAGCACGCGGCCTATCTCGGAAATGAAAATGTTGCTGCTGTCGATGCCGAGCGACAGTGCCAGCTCGCGGTTAGCCGTCATATGGCGGTACTCACCGTGCACCGGCATGAAATAGCGCGGCTTGCCCAGCGCCTGCATCAGCTTAAGCTCCTCCTGGCAGGCGTGTCCCGAAACGTGCACCTCCATTGAGGTATCGTGCAGCACATGTACCCCGCCGCGGCACAGCTCATTTATGACACGGCTGACGGTCTTTTCGTTACCGGGTATAGCGCTGGACGACAGCACCACCAGGTCGCCCGCCCCCAGCGTCACCTGACTGTGGTCTGAAAATGCCATGCGGTACAGCGCCGACATGGGCTCACCCTGACTGCCGGTGGTGATAAGCGTCAGCTGCTCGGGCTTGTAGCGTTTGATATCGTTTATGTCTACAAGCACTCCGGCCGGGACGTTCATATATCCCAGCTCCTGTGCCGCACCGACGATATTGAGCATACTGCGTCCCGTGACGGCCACACGGCGGCCGTGGCGTGCGCTGATGTCTATTATCTGCTGCACGCGGTGGACATTTGACGAAAACGTCGCAATCACTATGCGTTTATCGGAGTTGGTCGTGAATATATACTCCAGCGACTGCCCCACCTTGCGCTCGGACGGTGTATAGCCCGGCCGCTCGGCGTTTGTAGACTCGCACATAAGCAGCAGCACGCCGCGATTTCCTATCTCTCCCAGCCGCGGTATATCCATCATTTCGCCCTCAATAGGCGTGAGGTCCAGCTTGAAATCGCCCGTGTGGACCAACATTCCGCGCGGCGTGTTGATGGCAAGGCAGCAGGCATCGGCAATCGAGTGGTTGACACGTATGAATTCAACCGAAAATACGCCCGCACGCACGGTATCGCCCGCGCTGACGACGTTAAGGTCAGGCTCCCACGGCAGACGGAACTCGGTCAGCTTGTTTTTTATAATGCCCAGCGTCAGCTTGGTGCCGTAAATGGGCGGGTTTATCGAGCGCAGAACGTAAGGAATAGCGCCGATATGATCCTCATGGCCGTGCGTCAGGAATATGCCGCGGATCTTGTCGCGGTTGTCCTCAAGGTAGGTAATGTCGGGAATGACAAGATCTATGCCCAGCATATCCTCCTCGGGAAAACCGAGACCGCAGTCTATGACGATAATATCGTCGCCGTATTCCACCACGGTCATATTTTTGCCTATTTCGTTCAGTCCGCCCAACGGAATAATGCGCAGCTTGGGGCCGCCCACGGGACCTCCGACATTGTTTTTGCTGTTGTTCTTGGGGCGGCCGCGGTGGCCGGCAGCTTCGGCAGGTTGCGACGCCTGCCGCTCACTCCGGCGGTCAGCTTGCTGACGTTCTGCTTGCTGACGTTCTGCCTGCTGACGGTCGTTTTGCGGTTGGTTTTTGGGTTTACGTCCCGGCTTTTTACGGACAGGCGGCCGGTTTTCAGCCGTGACAGCCGGGGTGTCAGAGGCGGACTTTGCCGCCTGTTTTGTTTTTTTAGCGGTCTTTTTTGCGGTACTGTCGGCACGTATGTCGGCGGGGTTGACGGTAACAGAGTCAGCCGCCGTCCCGGCAGCCGATGCGGCCGACAATTTCCGGCGCGGCTGGCGACGCGGCCCGGAGCTTTGTCCGACCGACTGCTGTGCATTCTGCTGTGCATTCTGCTGTGCATCCTGCACTTCACGCGGCTGACCACCGGGGTGAGCGCCCGTGCGCATACCCGCGGGCACACCGGGAAGCACGCTCGACGGCGCTCCCGGCAGACCGTTAGTCTGCTTTTTTTTGTTTTGCATTTAATATCCTCGTGTAAAAATTATTTTATGTAATTGTCCCGTCGTTAAGCGCGCACCAGACGCTCGCACCGTAAGCAAAGCACGCAAATATAAGCCCCCCGTATCCGCGGCAACGACCATCCGCGGCACCTTTTGGGGCTGAACAATAAAAACGGTCACATAAGTATTTATATTGTAGCACATGCCGACGGTTTTGTCAATACCCCGCTCTGCCGGGCGGAG
>URHI01000041.1 GCA_900547565.1 uncultured Eubacteriales bacterium
TCCTGAAAGACGATATTTCTGTAAAAAATACAATCTTCATCGTCCTGTAAGACGATATTCCTGTAAAAAATACAATCTTCATCGTCCTGTAAGACGATATTCCTGTAAAATCTTCTTATAGTCCTTGTAAAACAATCACTCTGTAGTTTCACGATCCAACCAACTATTCCTCCTCAAAAACCAAAAATCACTTTACCGCCTTCCGGCAGTAAAGTGATTTTTTCTTCCGACATTACTTTACAGTCTTTCAAAATGATATTACGAACGTATCTTCAACCCCAACCGATATTCAAGCGCTTTGAGTATCTTGGCGATAAATTTGTCAGCATCTTCAGGCATCAGTTCTTTGTCCTCCGGTGTGAAGGTCAGGGCAAACGCCATGCTCTTGCAACCTGACGGAACCTGACCGCCGCGGTAAATGTCAAACAGGCGGACCTCGCTGACCAACTTGCAGCTTGAACGAATCACCGCCTCGATTTCGCCGCAACTCATATCCTCCGGAGCTATGAGTGCCAAGTCACGGTGAATATTGCGATACGGTGACACCGGTGTGTAAACCATGCGCGACGCGAATGCGGCAAGCAGCGCGTCATAGTCCAGCTCACAGATATACGCACTGCGGGCTATCTCATTTTCGTCGCAGATCTCGTATGACAGCTGGCCGAGATAACCTATCTGATGACCGCCGCAAATAACAGCCGCTGTGGCGCCGGGGTGAGTGAAGGCAAGTGTTGTCCGCTTGTAGTCCAGCTTTATACCGAACCTCACTGCCAGTGTCTGCAGCACGCCCTTGGCGGTGAAAAAGCTCTCTCCCTCACCGAAAAGACCGAAGCACAGTCTGCGGCACTCGCGGGGCAGAACGGTTGCGTCATCCTCGGGAATGAAGATATTGGCTATTTCGTAAACACGGACATTGTCATTACCGCGCTTGGCGTTGTGGGATAAAATATTAACAATGGACGGAGCCAGTGTTGTGCGCATGATGGCGTATTTTTCACTCAGCGGATTGGACACGCGGACTGCACGGCGTTCGGGTGCGTCATCGGTAAAGTGTAGCATATCAAGCTCGGCGGTGGAATAGAACGAATAGCTCATTGTCTCGCAGAAGCCCTGTGCCTTCATGCACAGCTTGACATTCGACGTATTGAGCTGATCGCGGTTGACTCCGCCGGCGGTGATGGCCGCGTTGACCATAAACCGCGGCACAATGTGCTGATAACCGTACATTTTGATGACATCCTCGGCAAGGTCGGCGGCAGTTCCCTCAATATCCTCGCGGTAGGCCGGCGGCGTGGCGATCAGTCGGTCACCGTTGACCTCCACTGCATAGTTCATGCGACGCAGAATTGCTGTTATGGTATCGTGAGGTACCTCAATGCCAAGCACGTCGTTGACGGCGCGGAAGGTGGTGTCGATTGGCGTCTGACGACGGTCTGGATCAGCGCAAACGTCGCACTCAAGCGTAGTTACAACGCCGCAGTCAAGCTCCTCGATCAGATGCAATGCCCGCTTCATGGCGAGGCCGGTGGTGTACTCATCGACGCCCTTTTCAAAACGGCGGGACGAGTCAGACGACTGGCCGAGCGACCGTGATGTTTTACGAATATTGCCGCGCTGGAACTTGGCAGCCTCGAACAGCACCGAATGTGTGCTGTCGGTTATCTCGCTGTTGAGTCCGCCCATGATACCGGCCAGTGCTACCGGGCGGTCAGCGTCGCAAATGACAAGATTTTCGGGACACAGCGTGAATTCGCGCTCATCCAGCGTGACGATCTTCTCGCCCTGTTCTGCACGGCGTACTATTATCTGATGTCCGCCGACATGATCAAGGTCGAATGCGTGCATTGGCTGTCCCATTTCCACCAGCACGTAGTTTGTGATATCGACAATGGTGTTTATGGCGTTAATACCGCACATTTTAAGGCGGCGGCGGATGTATTCGGGTGATTTGCCTACCTTGATGTCCGAAACATAGTGCCCGATATATCTTGGGCACAGGTCGGGGGCATCGACGCGTACGCCAATATGCTCACTGTCGCACGCGACGGCATGATAGGTGAGATCCGGTTCATGTAACGGACGATCAAGCAGTGCGGCAAGCTCTCGGGCCACGCCGTAAACATGCTGACAATGCGGCAGGTTGGCAGTTACCGATATATCCCACACCTGGTCATCGAGTCCGAGTAGAGCTTTGACGTCGGTCCCGGGCACGCTGTCTCCGGGCAGCATCATAATGCCGTCAACCGAAGCGCCCTCGTACCAGTCGTCGTCT
The DNA here is from genome assembly GCA_900547565.1 of uncultured Eubacteriales bacterium. Taxonomy (GTDB): domain Bacteria; phylum Bacillota; class Clostridia; order Oscillospirales; family CAG-272; genus UMGS1002. The sequence goes on from URHI01000041.1 coordinate 2,273, forward strand.
ATGCCGAGCTCCTCGCCCGAGCACAGCATGCCGTTTGACGCGATTCCTCTCAGCTTGCCGTTTTTAATGACGGCGACCTCATGCGGACGGCTGTCGTCGCCCTTGCGGCGACCGTAAACATGCGCACCGTCCAGCGCGGCGGGAACATGGTCGCCCGCGTGTACGTTCTGCGCACCGGTAACTATCTGAATGTCGTGACCGTGCTCGCCGCAGTCCACGATGCAGACAAACATGTGGTCGGAGTCGGGGTGGCGCTCAATGCTTTTGACTACGCCGACATAAACGCCCGAAATATCGGGGGCAACGTCCAGCTTTTCCTCAACCTCAAGGCCGCAGGAAAACAGGCCGTCCTCAATGGTTTTCAGTTCTATTCCATTCAGCTCCACAAGCTCACGGAGCCAGCTTAACGGTAAATACATGGCTATGTCCTCCTGTCAATGAAATTGTGAAAGGATACGGACGTCACCGTCGTAGAACAGGTGGATATTATTGAGTCCGTATTTCAGCATGGCGATACGCTCGATGCCGGCGCCGAAGGCGAGGCCTGTCCACTCATCGGGGTCAAGCCCGCAGTTTTCAATGACACGGCGGTTGACAACACCGCCGCCCAGTATTTCTATCCAGCCTGTGCCCTTGCAAAGCCGGCAGCCCTTTCCGCCGCACTCAAAGCAACTGACGTCCACCTCAACCGACGGCTCGGTGAAGGGGAAATAGGACGGGCGGAACCGCGTACGTGTATCGGACGAGAACATTGCCTTGGCCAGCGTGTCGAGAAGGCCGTGCAGGTCGCACAGCGAAAGCCCACGGTCAATGACAAGTCCCTCCATCTGGTGGAACATAGGCGCATGTGTTGCGTCATCATCGCAGCGGAACACACGGCCGGGGCATATGACCTTGAAGGGCGGCTGAGTGGTCTCCATCATGTGTATCTGGCAGGGAGAGGTGTGTGTGCGGAGCAGTATATCGTCGGTAATGTAGAAGGTATCCTGCTTGTCACGGGCGGGGTGATCCTTGGGCTGATTCAGTGCGGTGAAGTTATGGTAGTCGTCCTCGATCTCACGGCCCTCGTAGACGGTAAAGCCCATACCTGAGAATATACGTGTAAGCTCGTCGCGCACAAGCGTGACAGGGTGCAGTGAGCCTTGAGGCGCAGCGACGGCGGGCATGGTTATATCTACTGTTTCACGTGCGTAGCGCTCCTGGCGCTCACGCGCGGCCAGTTCTTCCTCGCGGTGCTGAATAATATCGGATGCCCAGTTTTTGAATTCGTTGATATATTTGCCGGCCTCGGGCCGTTCTTCTTTCGGCAACGCTCCCAGCTGCTTCATTAGTGCCGGGATCTCTCCTGTACGGCCGAGAAATGCCGAGCGTATCTCGCGCAATGCCGCGGTGGATCCGGCACTCTCAAGACTTGTTTCGATGCGTTCACGCAACGCTTGAATTTTTTCCTTCATAATGACCCCCGTAAAAAAAGCGTCTTATAATAATATATTATGTTATCACAATCCCACATTTTTGTCAAGAGCGCCGTGATTGGTTATTGACAAAATCCGCATGATATGATATATTGAACTCACAAAATTCGTTTTTCCGACAGGTAGGGTATATGAACGACACAATAACTCCCGCTCCTCCCGCAGAGGAGGAGGTAACCGCCGATGCACTGCTGTGCAATGCGCTTGATATTGGCGAAGGTATATTGCGCTGCGGCGGTGAGATCCGGCGCGTAGAGGACACCATCAACCGCATATGCTACGCTTTCGGTGCGGTACATGTTGAGGCGTTTACCATAACTTCGCTTATGATAGCTTCCGTACGCATGCCTGACGGCTCGTATTCAAGTCAGGTGCGCCGTATAATGCAGTCCTCAAACGACTTACATAAGCTGGATATGTACAACCGTATCTCGCGTCAGATGTGTGCCCATGAGATAACGCTTGAAGAGGCCCAGCGGCTGATCCGTGAGGTCAAACATTCAAAGCCGTATCCCGGCTGGGTGTCCTACATAGCTGCAGTGTTCGGCTCGGGCGGCTTTGCCTTGTTTTTTGGCGGAAACTTCGCGGATGCAATAGCGGCTGCCATTATCGGAGTGATTATCATATTGCTTGAGCAGCACCGTCCCGAGTTTGTCAATAATATGGCGCAGTCGATCATCAGCTCGTTTGCAGGTGGTGTACTTGCCATTGTTTTCGTGCGGCTTGGACTTGGCTGTAATGTTGACAAGGTTATGATAGGTACCATAATGCTGCTGATTCCCGGCATGACTATCGGCACTTCCATACGTGACATGCTGTGCGGAGATCTTATAACGGGCTTTTTCCGGTTGCTGCAGTCGTTGCTGCTGGCTACCATAATTGCGCTTGGCTACGGTGCCGCTATTCTTCTTATGGGGAGGATATTGCCGTGAAGGAGTTTGCCATAGGCGTACTTTATGCGCTTGTTGCCACGTTCGGCTTTGCTCTTGTGTTTCAGGTTGACCTGCGCCATCTGCCGTGGGCAGCTCTCGGCGGCGCCGTTGAGTGGGCTACATATCTTGTTGCATTTCATTTTTGGAATGACGTGTTTCTTGCCACTCTGATTGCATCTGCCGTTGCCACGTTTTATTCCGAAACGTGTGCCTCTCTGCGCCGTACTCCCGCAACGGTGTTCTTATTGCCAAGCCTTATTCCGCTGGTACCCGGCGGCAGTCTGTACTATACCATGAGCTATCTGATCTCTTCTGATTACAGTCAGGCCTACAATTACGGTATGTCTACGGTATATGTTGTGCTTGGTATTGCCGGCGGTGTTGTGACTGCGTCGCTTATTGTGTACGCCATACGGAGTGTTAAGGCAAAGAAAATTAAATGATGTTTGCCTTCTGTCAGGTGTAAAAAATCACTTTACTGTTCAAGAACAGTAAAGTGATTTTTTCTTGGTTACCAGGTGAAGATCCGGCCTTTGAGCGGTCGGGCGGCTGAATTACCTGTTTATTACCGTTCCGATGAACAGCGGCAGACCGGTTGAGTTGTCGACCACGGCGTAAACAAAAGGACGGTCAAGCGCAATGATTTTGGGTTCTTCGACCTTCTCGGCTGATGTACTATTCGTACTCCACGATATCGCCGCGGCCTTCGTGCCGTTGCGATCCACCTCGATCTTTACCTTCTGACACATACTGCCGCAATACAGCTCGGCGTCTGTAATTCTTGAGAAATCTGCGTTGGCTCCGAACATGTCGGTGATACCGAGACTGCGCAACAGTTGTGTAAGGTCGATACTGTCCTCACACTCAAATTCCGGGATACTGACCTCGACCCGGCTTGTGTCGCGCGAATCCCACAGCGCCCGCCATGCGTCGCCGTCAAGCGAGGCGATGTAGCTGTAGATGTCGGTATCCTTGTCGGGCAGAATTCCTACAAAGCTGTATTTTCCGCCGCGGTAGTTGCGTGCAAAGGCCTGCGCACCGTCTGATGACATGTATACGTTTTCTTCCGAGCACATCATTTTTACGTCTGTTGTACTGCCGTTATAGCAGTTGAATCTGCCGTCGCGGATATCGTCTTTTTCGTATGGCATCTGCCATTTTGCCTCAAACAGCAGTGTGTTGATCAGATACATAACGGCATTGTCCGGGATTTGGTCGATTATGCTGTCTATAAGTCCGTTGGTATTGTTTTTTACCCAGCTGTTGATGTCGCGTACGGTGGAGCTGTCAAAATCGGCCGAGTATATCTGTGCACCGTACCAATCGGCGTTGGCCTGAAGAAACGACTCCTTGACATTTTTCGCAAAGCTGCTCCGGATCCATGCCGAGTTGGCGATTTCCAGAGTAATGTCGGTTTTGTCGAGCGATGAGGAGTAGAGCAAGAGGCAGCGGTTGAGCTGATCGATGCTCATTCCGAGCGCATGTTCAATCTGTGAGCGCGTGTTGCCGTCGGCACCGTTGGCTATCATGGCAAGGCACAGCACGGCCGAGAGGGGAGAGATCAGCTTGTTCTGTCCGTCATTAGTGACATTGTTGCGGAACATTGCCAGCGAGACGTCAGTCATACTTCCGGTTATTCCATCCATGCTCTCCGATAGCGCCGGATCATCAACGGTTTTACGCGTATATCCCGCCGAAAGCTCGGTCGCGCGGACTCTGAGCGTTATAGCCGAGCATGAAGCAAGTGTGGCCACGATCAGCACAAGCGCAGTGAGGGACAACAGTATTTTGTTTTTTTTCATTATATCGGCTCCTTTTTTATTTTTTGACGCAGTATTTTGGCTCCGTTCACCAATACAGTCGTCAAATTAACGGAATAGTTTCGGAAAGTATAAAAGATCCGCCGCAAAATTTTAATTGCAGCGGATCCTTTATGTGTTTTTATCAGTCTATGCTCTTATCAATATTGAAACGCGTGATCTTGCGCGAGGTGTTCTTGATGAATTCGGTCTTGCGTATTTTCACAAGCCCGACGGCTTTGTATGGAGCCATATTCTGATTGGCTTCGCGCACTTTTGTGTCAAAATAGGCTTTGATCTCTTGGTCTCCAGAAATTCCGCGGCCTTCGAGTGCCTCGTAGTCGGGATATATTTCGGCGACAATTACCTCTCGGTGGCTGTCGGAACGGCTTTCGCCCTCATAAACGACCACTTCATTGATGCCGTATATACGTGACAGCTCGGTTTCGATCTCTTCGGGGTATACGTTCTTGCCGTTGGACAGTATAATGAGGTTTTTAATGCGTCCGGTGATATAGACCCAACCGTCCTCGTCAATGCGTCCGCAATCGCCGGTGCGGAAATAGCCTTCTTCGTCAAAGGCGGCGGCGGTTGCTTCTTCGTCGCGGAAGTAACCCAGCATTACGTTGGGACCCTTGACGCAGATCTCGCCCTCACCGTTTTCGTCGGGATCCTTGATCTTGACCTGCTCGCCGATTATAGGTGTTCCCACACTGCCGCTCTTCTGATAACGGTTGCGGTTGCAGGTGATAAGCGGTGCACATTCGGTGATACCGTAGCCGTTGAGTATAGTGATGCCGATAGCGTCGAATGTGTCGATGATATCCTGATTGAGTGCCGCGCCGCCGCAGATTATCATTTGCAGCTTGCCGCCAAAGGCGGATGTGACGCTCTTGAACAGTGTTTTGCGCATATCGATGCCCATTTTGCGCATATTGTTGCTGACTTTCATGAGCTTGCGCAGTGCTTCAGCCTTGCCCTGCTTTTCGGCAGCTGCCCAGATGCGCTTGTAGAATGTTTCAACAAACAGCGGAACCAGCACAAGGTGAGTAGGCTGCTGCTCTTTAAGCTCGTTGAGAATGTATTTAATACCGCTTGAAATGTAGATTTCAGAGCCTTGCGCGAAGTGGCCGACAAAGTTGACGGTAGAGCCGAAGGTGTGGTGCGGTGGAAGCACGTTGAGAGTTTTGGGCGTGATGTCGAACAGGTACATGCCCTGTGTCATGTCGGACACGATGTTAGTGGTGGACAGCATGACACCCTTGCCCTTGCCGGTCGTGCCCGAGGTAAAGACGATAGATGCCATACGGTCGGGATCGATTTCGTAGTCGTAATACGAGTTGTCACCGGATGCGAAAAGGGAGGCGCCTTCGGCTTCCAGTTCACGAACAGAGGTGTCCTCACCTTCATCGCCGGTGAGGCGGAAGTAAGAGGTAACGGTACCCATTTCGCCTTTGACCGACGCGATCTTATCGTGTATCGCGTTGCTGTAACACACCGCGGTGCATTCTGCTCGGTTGACGATCCCGGCAATGTCGGCGGCGGGGTAATCCTTGTCGATCGGGACTGTGACGGCACCGATAGACATTAGCGCGAAATAGGTGCATATCCACTCAAACGAGCTTTCACCGATGATCGCCACCTGCTTCTCACGTAGACCGCGGGCGATGAAGGCGGTGCCGAGATTGCGGATAAAATCTCTTGCCTCGGAGTATGTTACGTGAACGACCTCGGTGTCACGGGGATTTTTCTTGTAGGAGATCGCATATCTGTCCGGATACTTGGCGGCCACGTTTTCTGTCATGACACGGAAGTCTCTGAATACCGTCGTTTGGTAAAGCGGGTAGTTGGGGGTTTTGAAATTTTTCATCGTTTTCTCCGTGCCCGTAGTTATTACGGACTGTTGATTTATTATTATTTTATTATTATTCCGCGCTTCGGGCGGCTGAGTAATGGCTATTTTTGCATAACGGATATATTTTAATATTTTTTTCGGTAAAAATCAAGAGTTTTATAATCCTGCAAGGTATATGCTTTTGAATGTCATCTCTACTTCTGGTAGAATACGAGTATACCGATAATAGAATTTACGGTTAAATGTGATTTTTGTTCAAAAAGCTATTGCATCATACGCCATTTTATGGTATTATATAGCATAACATCGTAGGATATACCATACAAATATAAACTGAAAATAAACAAAGGGCAAAAATATGAAAGATGACGCACAGATAATTATTTTTGACCAATGGGGGCGGGTATCTGCCTCATTGCCGGGGTCCGGCAGGGCTGAGCGTCTTTCGGATATATGTCAGGGGGCGGAGTGTATAGCACGTGTTGCGCGTGAAAAGCGGTTGTGCTATCCTCATCAGCCGCTGGTCCCGGAAGAAGTGCCGTGGTGCAGCATAATATTCCGTGAGTTTGAATGGTTTGGCGGCATGTATGTGCTGGTGTCAGACGAGCAGCGCCGTGAACGGTTGGCCGACCCTTGGCTTGAGGATAAGGTGCGTGTCGTGGAGCCGGGTAATGACTGTGAAATATGTGCCTGCCGTGCGGTCAATACCGCTTTGCGCGTTTATCATATGATGCGTTCAGAAAATCCGGATGTATGCGGGCTGGCTGCAGCTGTTGCGGATGTGGTCGGAATTGAGCTGGAGTCAAATAACGGTAAACGTATAAGCACGGCAACATGCCGCACCACGCAGGATGGATGTCATACAGGCGGTGGGTGCTGCATGGGGCAGGACATATGCAGCGCAGACGAAAAGTGCTATATGGGGCATAGCGGCGCTTGCCTGAATGAATTGCGTGGTGCCGCAGTTGAAAACGGACCTACCGATGCTCCGCTGCTGACCGCTCAGCTGTTGCTTACCTTTATGTCACTGCGCCGCCAGAATTGCCGGCGGGCGGTAATTACACCGTTTGACGGTACAAACATGGTGAGGCTTGAATGTCCGGATCTCGGACCGGGTGCTGCCCGCAGTCCTGAGCTTATGATGTGCCGGCAGTTATCGGATAAATACAATGCGATTTATTCTGCGCGTCAGAGCTTTGACGGCAGATTGTATGTGAGACTCGGGGCAAGTATGCATAACAGCTCGACTCTTGGCATTAAATCCGGCATAAATCTCAGAGATTGATACTGTGTTAGCAATGCGCCGGTTATTTTTAAGGGCAGTATGTCGGTAAAAAATCAGCCGCGGTCAGCTGATGACCGCGGCTGTTGTGTCGTTCTGATTTTTTCTGTCCTGCGTCGCAAGGTCGTCCTCCATGTACTTACGCACCATGGACGATATGGCGCCGGTCCTCATTCCTGCGTATTCCTCGGGCTGAATTACCCGCACTATGTGCATATCCACATGCGTCGGGCGGAACGGGAAGTTGTGAGTTATGTTTTCGGTGCCGCTGACTGTCATGACCACAATGGGTGCATGGCTGTCACGGGCAATTTTGAACACACCGTCCTTGAATTCAAGCAGCTCGCCCGTCTTTGAGCGAGTGCCTTCGGGGGAAATTCCCACGCTGAGCCGGCCTGAACTGATATACTCTGTGGCAGTATTGAGCGTGGTGAGCGCATTTCGTGCATTTTCCCGGTCAATTGACAGATACCCGCACTTATGAATAAATGCACCTGCCAGCGGGATCTTGAAGTTGCCGGGCTTTGAAACAAACGCCAGCGGCGTGCGGCGGAAGCGTACCATGCAGATCATAGGATCAAACCGCGACAGATGATTGGACACCAGCATAAAGCGGCGGTCTTGAGGCAGTAGCTCCTCGCCCGTGATGTGAAGCCGCACTCCGGCTACTTTAAGTATACAGTCGACGGTCTGAACCGTCATGAAGTGCCAGAAGCGACCGACCCGTGCAACCGGACGGTTTTTATTTACAAACAGCGAAATAATCAGTGCAACCACCAGATGCAGTATCATCAGTCCGACAAAATAGCCCAGTGCAAGCAAGGGTGTAAGCAGCCACGAGCATGGTGTGAGCCATGCCGTGACGACGGTGCCGATTACCGCAAGAATCGCATAGATATATGTCAGCATGATTATTTATTTTGCCGCAACGGCGTCAGCAGACTGCTGTCCCGACTCATTGGCGGCTGCAGGCTGGGGCGGAAGTGCGAAACGGAGTGCTGACGGCATGATCTCAATATCAAAATCGGTGCCGTCTACTATCTCGCCGTCGACAGACATGGAGAATCCTTCCGGAGCTTTGACGTGTATATGCTTGCCACGGCGGTATACTATGCAGTCCTTGAATTTTTCGGAGTCAAGGTGTTCGCCGGCGGTATACGGCCCCAGAAGAGACACAAAGCGAAAACGTGAAATCTTATTGATTAGACAGACCTCAAGCAGGCCGTCATTGTTGACCGAGTGCGGAGCGCAACGGAAGGAGCCGCCGACATAGTTGCCGTTTGCGATGGTGCAGAGCAGGATCTTATTATTATTGAGCTGTTCACCGTCGACAGTGACGGTGCAGTCATTTTTCATGGCTTTGACAAGCGCCGTTACGACGCCGGTAACATAGGCACGCTTACCGCCGATGATTTTTTTGCGTTTTACCTTTATCATGGTTTTGGCGACGGTCGTGTCAAAACCGAAATTGCAGACATTGACGCAGTAGCGGTCGCCGATGCGCATAAGGTCGATCGTGACGCTCGGCGCGGACATCAGTGCGCGGATATCGGTGAACCGGTCGGCACCGCCGAAATATTTTACGTAGTCGTTGCCGCTCCCGGACGGGTAAGTGCCGATCTCGGCGTTGTCGAAGCCGACAGCGCCTGATGCGACCTCATTGAGCGTTCCGTCGCCGCCGCACGCGTAAAAGCGGACAGGCTGGTCTGCATGGGCGCGGCAATAGTCGGAGACAAAGCGTGTCGCATCGCCGGGGCCGGTGGTTATGTAGGTTTCGGTATCAAAGTCTGCACAGTTGGATTGCAGATAGCTTGTAACAGCGGCCGTCTGGTCAGTGGCTCCCGCTGCCGGGTTAATTACAAAAATATGCTTCATAACTCATTCTCCATTGACTGAATATAGCAAAATAATAACACAGTTGCGCGAGAAAATCAACTGTTTTTATTAAATAAACAGTTGATTTTTGTCTGCATGTGGGGGATTTTGTCCGAAAAAGTTTTATATACCCTGCGGCATTTGGATATGCCGGCTTACTGCAAGGGTAAGATCAATCCTCAAAATACGACTTGAATTCAATATGATAGGGGCTATGCGGAAACAGCTTGCCGTGCAGCGCCAGAAAATAATCATCGGTCATACTGGCGATAAAGTCGGCGACTATCTGATTAGGCTCGGTATCGGCATAGCTTGTCGGACGGTAATAGCGCGTGCTGTCCGAAACGCTCTTAAGGTAATATGAGTAAATTATCGAGTCGGTATTGCGACGCCGCAGGTCATCAAGCAACTTGTAGTACATTTCGTGAAACATGGGGCGTATCATGCACTCATATTCGCGGTTGATGCCCTCATTTTTGTATATTACATCGTAATTTTCACGCTTGGCGGTTCGCAGATCGTCATATGCCCACGGACTCAGCTGGATATAGTCGTGCCCGTAGCTGTTTTCGAGAATATCGACTGTCAGATTGTTGATAATTGCGGCATTCTCGGAGCCTATGCGCTCGTTTGCAAATTTGTAATTGTCCGGAATCAGGTGTGCAGTACGCGCATCCTGACGGTCCTTTCCTATATAGGCTATCATATCGCAAATTCGCACAACGCAGCCCTCCAGCGTACAGGGGACCAGCCTCCCTATTGCTTCGGAATCGGTGTAGCAGGCCTCTACCTCTGCATCGAAGCTTTCAAAATCCTTGTTGCGCCGGGGACGGTACTGCTGCATTTCAAATTCGCCGTTGTGGCAAAGTATGCCGTCCAGTGTTTGCAGTGTAAGATTGCGCGCGAATATGGAGTCAAGCACACGTACGCTTTGCACGTTGTGGTTGAAGGCGCGTCCGGTTTCGGCCACGGTCAGCTCGGAGAGATACCGCTCTCCGGCGTGACCGAACGGCGTGTGTCCTATGTCATGTCCCAATGCTATGGCTTCGATCAGATCCAGATTCAGCCCCAGCACCGCGCCGATGTTACGCGCGATACGTGATACCAGCTGAACATGAAGCCCGCGACGGGTAAGATCGTCGTTGTTGTAGAACGAAAACACCTGCGTTTTGTCGGTATAACGGTTGTAGTATGGCAGATGCAGGATTTTTTCTATATCCCGGACAAAGGCAGGACGCCACAGGTTGGGGCTGTCGTGTGACGGGTCACGCCGGACAGTTGCGCTGTCCGGTGTGCGGTAGGGGTTGACCCAGCCGCGTTCACGATCCTCGAGTATACGCTTTTGTATTTCGTCGCTCAGATTGTGATAGTCGAGTTTTTCAGCCATCTGTTGCCTCCTTTGATCGGGTATTTTCAGTTTTATGCTTTCTCAACCATATCTGCCAAGCGGCGCATAGCGGCGGCAAGGCGCTGTACACGTTGCTCATATGTCAGCTTGTCGTAGATCGAAAAGCCGCCGTCGTGTATATCGACCAACTGTTCATCGTTGAGTATTGCGATATTTGCAAGCGAGCGCCGTATATCGCCTGCCGACTGCCCGGGACATTCGCGGCTGACAATACCTGCCACCTCGGCGCATATGTGGTCACGCCCGAGAGCGGTTCCCGCCAGCATATGTGCGATGCTGTTCCAGTCGATGCTACCGTCAAACGGCATCATATGCAGATCACTTGCGCCTTCGTTGTCCTGCATGTGCGTGGCGGCGAGACGGTCGCCATAGCGTCCGACAAAGTTTTCATTGGGGCAAAAGGCATTACGGTGTCCGCTGTCGAAGCAGTAACGTGCGCGGGGCGAGTCAAAGCGGCCGAGTACGGCGTGCAGATATTCGGGAAAAACCGAATTTTCAAATGCCAGGTCAACACCGTATTTTTCAGCTGCGCGTATTATGGTCTCAAAACGTGACAGCCCAAGCTCGCTTATGGGCGCGGGTATTGTTTTGGCGCCCCAGGTAACGTGAATTATGCCGGTCTTTATTCCGAATTCCGAAACGCGTCGGATCTCGTCGCAGTAGCGTTCGGTGACCTGTTGTCCGTGTTCACCTTCCGACCAGATGCAGGTGGTTTCTTTGCCGGTCAGGTGGACATTATCAAAGTCAACACCGGCTGAAAGGCACATGGCGGGGGTCAAATCACCGGAGAAAAGCGCACCGGTAGTCAGACACAAAAAGTCAAATCCTGCGTCGACAGTTATGCGAAGACGCTCAGAGACAGGGAGTACGGCATCTTTTACAAGATATGTACCTATTTTGATCATTTCGCTTACTTCCAGGGCAGACAGTCCTGGCCTTTCGTATTTAAGATTGGTTATATTTTATCATATTTTACGAAATAAGACAATATGTTTTGAGATATTTGTTATTATGGGATGATTTGTTTCTCGAGAAAACGAGGCTGCTTTGCACCCGGAGGGGTGAGGATAACGTCTTATAAGATGTGGAGAGCGTTTTTTCTATAGAAATATCGTCTTACAGGACGATTAGAAGTGTACTTTTCTGCTCCGCGGCAGAAAAGTACGAAAAGAACGCGCCCGGATGAGGAACCTTGCCGGTTCCTACCCGGGACCATACCTCC
>URHI01000042.1 GCA_900547565.1 uncultured Eubacteriales bacterium
GGTGTGGCTGCTGACACTTCCCGGCGGTGCCGGAGGCTATGTCGAGATAGCCGTGGCAGATCAGCCTGCGCTCCTTTATCCGCTTGACAGAAATGATACGGTCGAGCTGAATTCTCGCGGAGTCAGCTTGACGGTGGTTATAGACAACGGTACGGCTTATGTGGCTGAAGCCGACTGCCGTGACGGAGTCTGCAGATCAATGGGGCGCATCAGTCGAGAGGGGGAGAGCATAGTATGCGCTCCGGCCGGAGTCGTTGTGCGCATTGTTGGAGGTGAGCCGTATGCCGACGGTATCGCGGGCTGAGTCCCGGGCGGCGCGCGTTGCGCGTGACGGCGTGCTGGCGGCGGCTGCACTGCTGTGCTCTTACCTTGAAACATTGCTGCCCGTCGGACAACTTTTGTCACTGCCGGGATTTCGTGTCGGGCTGGCAAACGTCATCGTGACGTTTGTGCTGTTCGAGCTGTCGGCATGGGATGCGGCGGGCATCGCGGCAGTAAAGACCTTGCTGTCTGCGGTACTGTTCGGAGGCCCGGTGTCGTTTGCTTTTTCGGCGGCTGGTACGGCGCTGTCATTTGCGGGATTGCTGCTTGTGCGGCTATTGGCGCATGACAGACTTAGCTATGTGGGAATATGTATTATCGGTGCGGCACTTCACAACTGCGGTCAGATTTGCGTCGCGATACTGCTTTTCGACTCGGGAGTTGCGGCGTATCTACCGGTGCTGTTGATTGCATCGGCAGTGTTCGGCGGAGTGTGCGGCGGCGTTGTGTGTTTTGCCGCACCGGGACTGAGGAGAGCTGTCGGAAGGAGAGGCGCGGCATGACACATATTATCAATCGCGGCAGAGCGGGAAGATGTGCCAAGACTGCTTGTGTTGCGCTGGTGCTGTTTATTCTGCTTCCGCTTGCGGCATGTACCCAAAGCAGCTATTGCTCGGTGACGATGTTTGCCATGGATACAACGGTCAGCATACAGATTGCCGCATCGCACAAGGACGTCGACGAAGTGCTGAACTACTGTGAGCAGTTACTTTACCGGCTTGACGGGTTGCTGTCGCGCAGTCGGAAGGGCAGCGACGTCTGGCGCATAAATCACGGGCTTGTCACATCGGGACTTGATGCGCACACCGTCGCGGTGCTTGATGCGGCACTACGCATGTCGGACAGCACCAGTGGTGCGTTTGACATAACCGTGGCGCCGCTGATTGAGCTGTGGGAGGCTTGCAGTGACGCCGGAAGAATGCCGGGGGATGATGAGCTGAGCGCGGCGCTGTCGCTTGTCGGATACAGTCAGCTGACGCTTGACGGTGACACGCTGACAAAGTCGTGCGAGGGTGTGAAGATCGATCTCGGCGGTATTGCCAAGGGCTACGCGGCAGATGTTATAGCAGAATACCTTGAGTCGCAGAACGTGGCATACGGTATAGTGAGCTTTGGCAGCTGCATAGCGGTTGTGGGCAGTAAGCCGGACGGCTCGCCCTTCCGCATTGCAATTCGTGACCCCGGGAATATGTCCCGAGTGGCGGGCTATGTCACCATGCGTGACGGAGTGCTGTCAGTGACGGGAGACTACGAGCGATATTACGAAATACAGGGCGAAAAATACCACCATGTACTGTCGCCGTACACGGGATATTCCGCGCCGGCTGTTTGGCACAGTGTGGCGGTGGTATGCGGCAGCGGAATCATTGCGGACGCGCTGTCAACGGCGCTGTTCGTGAGCGGGGATTATGAGTCGGTTTACGGCGTGTGGCGCTCGACCGACCTTGAATTTGAAGGTGTATTTATCGGTGATGGCGGCACGTACGTAAGCGCCGGTATGGCGGGAAACTATCAGCCCGCACAATAAATCAAACATCAATTCTGGAGCAGATATATGACCGAGAAAAACATATCCGGAGAGCCGGAAAAAGAGTTCAAAAGCGTGGAACAGGCGGCAGGTACGCCGGCACACACAGGTTACGTCGGCCCGGCTGTCACCATGCAGCAATATATAGAGTCAATAAAAAAAGCCAATGCTACGCGCCGGGCGGAAGGCGAGAGCCCGCGGGCATATGTGCTGACGTTCGGCTGTCAGCAGAACGAGGCGGACAGCGAGCGATACGCAGGCATGGCACGCGCAATGGGCTATGAGCTGACAGACGATCCGTCATCAGCGTCGCTTATAGTGGTGAATACCTGTGCCGTGCGTGAGCATGCCGAAAAAAAGACACTGTCAATAATCGGACAGTACAAGCACCTGAAGCATAAAAATCCCGCGCTGATAATTGCTGTCGGCGGTTGTATGGTTACACAACAGTACCGTGCCGACGAGCTGAAAAACAGCTATCCGTATGTTGATATCGTGTTCGGCACATCTTCCATGGACCGCCTGCCCGAGCTTATCTGGCGGCGTATGGAGGGCAGGGGACGCCAGTTCTGTCAGGCAGAGGAGTACCGTGTGAGCGAGGATGTTCCGGTAAGCCGGGAAAGCAATTACAGCGCGTGGGTGTCTGTAATGTACGGCTGCAATAACTTCTGCTCTTACTGTATCGTTCCGTATGTAAGAGGGCGCGAGCGCAGCCGACGTCCGAAGAATATTGTCGACGAGGTCAGACAGTTGGCCGCCGACGGCTACCGCGATATAACTCTGCTCGGGCAGAATGTCAACTCGTACGGCAAGGACCTTTGTGATAATTACGACTTTGCCGATCTTATAACCGAGCTGTCGTCCATTCCGGGCGATTTCCGCCTGAGATTTATGACCAGCCACCCTAAGGACGCAACGCGCAAGCTGGTAGACGCCATGGCGGCATCAGAAAAGGTCGCAAGGCATTTTCACCTGCCGCTTCAGTCGGGGAGTGACCGCGTACTGCGCGTGATGAACCGTCACTATGATGGCGCCCGATATCTTGAAACCGTTGATTATATCAGGGAGCGCATGCCTGATATCGCGCTCACCACCGACATTATCGTCGGTTTCCCGGGCGAGAGCGAGGAGGAGTTCGAGGATACGCTGAATATGCTGCGCCGCGTGCGGTTCGACATGATCTTTTCATTCATTTACTCGCCGCGGCGCGGAACACCGGCCGCCTCAATGCCGGATCAGGTGCCGGATGAGATCAAGAGCGACCGTTTCAGACGTTTGCTTGAGGTGCAGAATGCCATATCTGCTGAAATAAACCGCAAGCTTGAAGGGCAGACGTTGCGCGTGCTGTGTGACGGCATCAGCAAATCGGACAATAATTTTTACAGCGGCCGTACCGACGGAAACAAAATCGTGTTCTTCCCCGGAACCTCGGAGGATACCGGCAGGTTTGTTGGCGTACACATCGACCGCAGCGAAGCATTTGCGCTTTACGGCAATAAAATCTGAATTTACAAATCAAGGAGAAAATAAAAATGGATATCATGCAGGTAGCAACGACACTGGGGCAGCTCATCAAGGAGAGCGAGGTCTACAAAAAGCTTGAGGCCGCCAAGGAGGCATACGAAAACTGCGCCGAGATCGGCGGATATATGACCGAATACGAGGCTCAGCAAAAGGCGCTGGAAAATCTTGCGGCGCAGTCCGAGCCGGACACACAGATAATAGACAGTATTCAGAACCGTCTCAATGAGCTGTTCAGGCTGGTGACGGAGCATCAGCTGTACGTTGAACTGTCGGCGGCACAGAGTGAGGTGAATGAGCTTATGGAGCAGGTCAACAATCAGATAACCTTCACTATAACCGGCAAGCTGCCAACTTCATGTACGCATGACTGCTCAACCTGCCACTCCGGCTGCCACCACTGAGCCGGCGGCAGATAATCCCGCCCGGAGTGAATACAGCTCCGGGATCTACAGAAAAGGACGGTATGGTCTATGACTCCCATGATGGAGCAATACTTCAAGATAAAGGATCAATATAAGGATCACCTGCTGTTTTACCGTCTCGGTGACTTTTACGAGATGTTTTTTGACGACGCCATAGTCGCCTCACGTGAGCTGGATCTCACACTTACGGGGCGCGATTGCGGAGAGGCCGAGAGGGCACCCATGTGCGGCGTGCCGTACCACAGTGCCGAGGGATATATCGGAAAGCTGATCGAAAAGGGGTATAAGGTCGCAATATGCGAGCAGACTGAGGACCCTGCACTGGCTAAGGGACTTGTGTCGCGCGAGGTTATACGTGTTGTCACGCCCGGCACGCTGATCGAGTCCGATCTGCTTGTGTCGGGGCAGAATAACTATATCGCGGCGGTGTATATCGGTGTGGACGGGTGCGGTGTCTGCTTTGCGGACATATCAACTGCGCAGGTGTACGCGACCTCGTTCACGGGCGGCAAGGACGAGGCTCAGCTGGTCAATGAGTTCGGCGTTTATGCGCCGCGTGAGGTGATACTCAATGTCAGCCTTTCAAAAGCCGAGCGGCTGGAGGCATACCTTGAGGCGCATAAGGAAATTATGGTGTCGGATAACCAGCCGCACAGGTTTGAATTTGCCTCGGCACGCGAGAGGGCAAAAACGCAGTTTGGCGACTCACTGCGTGAGGATACCCTTGACGACCGGCCGCTTATGTGCGCGCTGGGGGCGCTTGTCGATTATATTGCCGAGGTACAGAAGTCGGATATATCGTATATACGCGACCTGACGGTCTACGGCGACAGTCAGTATCTTGACATGGATATCAACACCAGACGCAACCTTGAGCTGACTGAAACCATGCGCACAAAGGAGAAAAAGGGAAGTCTGCTGTGGGTGCTGGATAAAACTCGGACCTCCCCCGGCGCTCGCATGCTGCGCTCGTGGATAGAGCATCCGCTGCTGAGCCTTGCACAGATACAGCGCCGGCAGGGAGCGGTTGAAGAGCTTTTCGGTGACTTCATGCTACGCGAGGAGTGCGGCGCACTGCTTGACAATGTGCTCGATCTCGAGCGACTTGTAACCAAGATAGTTTACGGCACCGCCAATGCCCGCGATCTGCGCGCCGTTGCCACAACGGTGGGCATACTGCCCGAGCTTAAGCATCAGATAGTAAACTGCCACAGCCCGGAGATCGCCCGAATATACCGCGAGCTTGATACGCTGGAGGACATATACTCGGCCATAGATAAAGCCATATGCGATGATCCGCCATTCTCGGTACGTGAGGGCGGGATGATACGCCCCGGCTACAATGCCGATGTCGATAAGCTGCGCAGCATACGCGACGACGGCAGTGACTGGATAAAGAAGATCGCCGATGAGGAGCGTGAGCGGACAGGCATAAAAACACTTAAAATCGGCTATAACCGGGTGTTCGGTTATTACATAGAGGTTTCCAAATCCTTCATATCGCAGGTACCTGACACATATGTGCGCAAGCAGACGCTGTCCAACTGCGAGAGGTATATTACCGATGAGCTGAAGGATATGGAGGCTACAATCCTCGGCGCGTCGGACAAGCTGGCTGCTCTCGAATACGAGCTGTTCCAGAAGGTGCGCACACTGGTGTCGGACAACAGCCGCCGGCTGCAGCACGCTGCAGCGCTTATGGCGACGCTTGACGTTTACATAAGCCTTGCAACGGTTGCGTCCAAGAACAAGTACGTCAAGCCGGATATAAACATAAGTGACGCTATAATTATCAAGGACGGCCGTCACCCGGTGGTTGAGCAGTTTGTCAGGGATACGTATTTTGTTCCAAATGACACTTTGCTTAACACATCGGACAGCCGAATAATGCTCATCACAGGCCCCAATATGGCGGGTAAGTCGACATATATGCGGCAGGTGGCGTTGATAGTGATCATGGCCCAGATCGGCAGCTTTGTTCCGGCGGCGGAGGCGTCTGTTGGCATTGTTGACAAGGTGTTCACTCGAGTTGGCGCGTCGGACGATCTGGCGTCGGGACAGTCCACATTCATGCTTGAAATGAACGAGGTGGCATATATACTCAAAAATGCCACAAGGAACAGTCTAATAATATATGACGAAGTAGGGCGCGGTACGTCCACCTTTGACGGAATGAGCATAGCTCAGGCGATAGTGGAATATACCAACAGCCGAAGGATAGGCGCAAAGACACTGTTTGCAACGCACTACCATGAGCTGACTTCACTGGAGGGTACGCTTGACGGAGTGGTCAACTACAATATTGCAGCCAAAAAGCGCGGCGACAGCATAACTTTTCTGCGCAAAATTGTCCGCGGTTCAACCGATGACAGCTACGGCATTGAGGTTGCCAAACTGGCCGGAATTCCGGGAGAGGTAATAAAGCGGGCGCGCGAGGTGCTGAGTCAGGTTGAGGCGACGTCAAAGGCTATACGAAATGTCGAGCAGGCCGGACAGACCGCAATGGTAGCGCCGGCAGAGGGTGATGACGCGATCTCATTTGATGACATGATACGTGATCAGGTTATCGACCAGCTCAAGGGGACCGACATCAACACGCTGTCGCCTTATGAGGCTATGACGCTTCTGTTTGATCTGCAAAAGCGCCTGAAATAAATTCCCGGAGGATAGGTTATGGGAAAGATCAATGTTCTTTCGTTTGCCGTGGCCAACCTGATAGCCGCCGGAGAGGTGGTGGACAGGCCGGCCTCGGTGATAAAAGAACTTATGGAAAATGCAATAGATTCGAGTGCCGACAAAATCACGGTCGAGATACAGAACGGTGGAGTGTCTCTCATGCGGGTGCGCGACAACGGCTGCGGCATAGAGAGGGACGACCTGCCGGTCGCCGTGCGCCGTCATGCCACTAGCAAGATACACGACGCGCGTGACCTCGAAAGCATTATGACGCTTGGGTTTAGAGGTGAGGCGCTGGCGGCAATTGCCGCGGTATCTGATTTGCGTATAATTTCGCGCGTCCGCGGGCAGCCTACCGGCGCCGGCATAGAGGTGTCGGGCGGTGTGGCAGGTGAGGTTTATGAGCGCGGCTGTTCCGAGGGAACGACGGTCATAGTTGAAAACCTGTTCGGTAACGTGCCGGCGCGCAGAAAATTTCTAAAAAAGGATGTGACCGAAACAGCCGCGGTCCACAGCGTTGTGGAGCGCGTGGCACTGTCCCGGCCGGATATTGCATTTGATTTCATAGTGGACGGCAACAGCCGTCTTCAGACCGCCGGCGACGGCAAGCTGCTCAATACGATTTATGCCCTGTACGGCCGGGACTATGCCAAGCGGCTGATACCGGTGGAGTATGAATATGAGGGAATCAGTGTCAGGGGTTACACCGGACGCTCGGACAACGTAAAGCCCAACCGCAACGGTCAGACGTTTTATATCAACGACCGGCTGGTCAAGAGCAGAACAGTCATGGCGGCGCTGGAGCAGGCGTATTGCTCGTTCATTCCGCCGGAGAAATTTCCGGTGTGCACGCTGTTTATTGATATCAATCCGCGGGCGGTGGACGTCAACGTTCATCCGGCCAAGCTTGAGGTCAAGTTTTCAAATGAAAAGCCGGTGTTTGAGGCGGTGTATTACGCTATAAAACAGGCGCTTGAGAGCAATACCGTCCGGCCGGATATACCTGTGGAAAAGCTGTCTCATATGTCGTACGAGCAGTTCCGACAGATGTATTCGGTAACAGGAGCCGCAGAAAGCTCCGGAACGGCAGTGGTGTCAAGAGCTTCCGGAGTGACCGGAAAGTCCGTAATACAAACATCAGGCGGCTCGGCAGAGATACCCGTGCCTGCCGTAAAAACTCATGGCGACACGGACAACCGGGGCGCGGCGCAATACGGTTACAAAACTCCTACGGTGAAGACATATCAGGACGATCCGCCTGCACAGTCCCCACAAGCCGCACAGAGGTCCGATGACAGACGTTTCAGTACAGATGGCTACATTGCGCTCCATCGCGGCCATAAGCCGGACAGTACGGAAGTCCATCCGATTCCGGACATCCCTCCGTTGCCGGACGTTCCTCCGTTGCCGGACGTTCCTCCGGTGCCGGACGTTCCTCCGGTGCCGGACATACCATCTATGTCAGAGCCTCCGATGTCTGATGTGCGTGGCCGAAAACCTGTTCAGCAAAGATTTCAGGATGGCATGCCGGACTATCGCATTGTGGGTGAGGTGTTCAACTGCTACGTTATAGTCGAGCGCGGCGAACAGGTGCTGCTTATAGACAAGCATGCCGCTCATGAGCGTATAATTTTTGAAGACCTCAAGGCGGGGCTGCGCAATACCGAAACACACTCACAGCTGCTCATGGTGCCGCTTGAATTCATGCTTGCCAGCGACGAGGTAATGGCGCTCGGAGAATTCCGCAATGAGATAGAAGCTATAGGTTTCCGCTTCACGACCGAAAAATACACTGTAAGTGTGACATCTGTGCCTGAAACCATTGAGCTTGCCTCGGTGCCCGATATCTTTATGACTATCGCCGACCGCGTTCGAAATCAGACCGGCAGTGCCGAGCTGACGCGGGATATTATATTTGAAAAAGCGCTGTATCAGGCATCCTGCAAGGCGGCTGTCAAGGGTGGCAGGGAATACAGTCCCGAGCACATTCAGTGGATCGTGGACAAGCTGATGAAATTGTCTGATATAACATTCTGTCCGCATGGGCGTCCGGTTGCCATGGTCATCAAAAAATCAACGCTTGACCGGCAATTCGGCCGGACATGACAAATAACGAAAAGGGATAATATAAATGTTTGAATTACTGAAAACCGAAGGCAAAGCCCGGCGAGGCATATTGCACACGGTACATGGCGATATACAAACGCCGGTTTTTATGAATGTGGGCACATGTGCCGCCATCAAGGGCGGGATTTCCTCGCGCGAGCTTATCGATCTGCACTGTCAGGTGGAGCTGTCAAACACATACCATCTTCACCTGCGCCCGGGAGACAAGCTGATACGTCAGCTTGGTGGACTTCACAAATTCATGAACTGGCAGGGACCGATACTTACAGACAGCGGCGGATTTCAGGTGTTTTCACTGGCACAGTTGCGCAAGATCACCGAAGCCGGCGTGAACTTTTCCTCGCATATAGACGGCCGCCGCATTTTTATGGGACCGGAGGAAAGTATGCAGATTCAGTCAAATCTGGCGTCGACAATTGCCATGGCGTTTGACGAGTGCGTGGAAAATCCCGCCCCGTATGAATACGTCAAGCAATCACACGAGCGTACGGTACGCTGGCTGGCACGCTGTAAAGAGGAAATGGCGCGGCTCAACTCACTGCCGGATACCATAAATCCGCATCAGCTGCTGTTCGGCATCAACCAGGGCGGTACTTATGCCGACCTGCGTATAGAAAATATGTGCCGTATCGCCGAGATGGACCTGCCCGGATATGCCATAGGCGGACTGGCGGTGGGTGAGGAAACCGAGGAAATGTACCGAATAATCGAGGCAGTCGAGCCGTATATGCCTGCGAACAAGCCGCGTTATCTCATGGGCGTCGGTACGCCGGTCAACATAATTGAGGCGGTGTACCGCGGTGTTGACTTTTTCGACTGTGTTATGCCTTCACGCAATGCCCGACACGGAAATCTGTTTACGTGGAACGGCAAAATGAATATTCTGAACGAAAGATACATGGCTGATTCCCGTCCGGTGGATGAGCATTGCGGTTGTCCCGCATGTCAGAATTACAGCCGGGCGTATATCCGTCACCTGATAAAAGCCAAGGAGTCACTGGGTATGCGGCTGGCGGTGGCGCATAACCTGTATTTCTACAATGAGCTGACAGCAAAAATCCGCGAGGCGCTTGACTGCGGTGAGTACGGGAGCTTTTATGGCAAATACCGTATAAAGTTAGCAGAGCGGGTTCCGGAAGGTGAATAAAATGAAGGTTTATCTGATACGCCACGGTCAGACCGATGGCAACGTGCAGGGAATTCATCAGGGCTGGGGCAATTCCAGCCTTACCGAGCGCGGTCGGGCGCAAGCCGGCGCACTTGCCGAAGTGATGCAAGGAAAACGGTTTGACCGCATAATATGCAGCGATCTGCTCCGCACACGCCAGACATGCAGTATTGTGTTCGGAGACAGTGCAACGGTCGAGTATGACGCAAGATTGCGTGAAATAAACAATTCGGTCATAGGAGGCCGCTCTCGCAACGAGCTTTTCGGCATTTACGGAGATGCCTATCTTGATGATTGCCACCGACTTGATTTTGCGCGCTACGGCGGCGAAAGCAGTCAGTCATTGCTTGACCGTACTGCCGATTTTCTTGACAGCCTGACACATGACACTGCGTCAAAAAATGTAGCGGTTGTGTCACACGGAGGGACGATCAGGGCGATAATCGCTGGTGTGCTGGGTATGCCGCTGAACACACTGCGTATGGCCATTGACAACTGCAGCGTGACCGGGCTTGAATATTCCGGGGACGGCTGGCGGCTGGTTTTTCTGAATAACAAAAAAGAAATATAAAATTATGAAAGGACATGTTATGATTGCCAAGAATCTCATTGAAAGAGTTCTGCAAAAAGCAATGACCACAGGTGCCGATCTCGTGGAGCTGTTTGCTGAACGTACCCGCAACTCGGTTATGTCCATGGCGGACTCAAGAGTGGAATCCATACGGGACAACACAATTTCAGGTGTGGGTATACGTGCATTTGTAGGCACACGTACGGTGTTTGCGTCAACCAGCGATATGACCGAGCAAGGGCTTATGCGTTGTGCCGCTTCGGTTGCGGCGGCCGTGGGGGACGCGGGCAATACACCGTCGGTTTGCCTTACCGAACGCATTTTTCCCAATATTCACCCGGTAAAGATCGTGCCGTCCGACGCTATGCTTGCACGCAAGGTGGAGCTGCTGCGCATCGGAGACGAGGCCGCAAAAAGCTATGACAAGCGGGTGGTCCAGGTTCAGAGTACATTGCTCAATACCGATCGCTCCATACTCATAGCCAATACAGACGGTCTGCTGACTACCGACCGCAATGTCCGTACGAGAATAGCCTTCAATGTCATTGCCTCCGACGGGCACGAAAATCAATCCGGCTCCTACGCCCCCGGGCGTCTTATGGGGCTCGAGCTGTTTGACGAGATCGTTGATCCCGCGGATGCGGCCCGCCCTGCTGCCGCTCAGGCAATTACCAACCTCGGCGCCGTTTATTGCCCGGCCGGCAAAATGACGGTCGCTATTGAAAACGGTTTTGGCGGCGTTATTTTCCATGAGGCCTGCGGTCACTCGCTCGAGGCGACATCTGTGGCTATAGGTGCGTCGCAGATGGCCGGTAAGCTGGGGCAGAAAATCGCAAACGAAAAGATCACTGCTGTCGATGACGGCACAATTCCCGGAGCGTGGGGGTCGGTCAACATCGATGATGAGGGAACTCCCACACAGCGCAATGTCCTGATCGAAAACGGCGTGCTCAAAAGCTATATGATCGACCGACTCGGCTCCCGTAGAATGGGTATGCCTTTCACGGGAAGCAGCCGCCGCCAGAACTACACGTTCGAGCCGACATCCCGTATGACCAACACCTTCATTGAGAACGGCCCCGACAAAAACGAGGATATCATAGCCTCTATCGAGTACGGACTGTACGCAAAATCTATGGGCGGAGGTTCGGTCAATCCGCTCACCGGCGCGTTCAATTTTGCCGTCAGCGAGGGGTATATTATACGTAACGGTAAAATCTGTGAGGCTGTCCGCGGCGCATCTCTTATCGGTACCGGTTCACAGATACTTCAGAATATCGATATGGTGGGACAGAACCTTGAACGGGGGCAGGGAATGTGCGGCTCGGCAAGCGGCTCTGTTCCGACCGATGTTGGCCAGCCTCTTATCCGTGTGTCGAGTATCACGGTAGGCGGCAGAAAGTGAGGTTGCTTGAATGAATAACTTTGATGCCATAAAAAAAGCGTTGGTGTCTGCGGCGGAGGCCGCCGGTATCGGTGAATATGAAATTTATTATCAGTCGGTCAGCAGTATAGACGCCGAAACACTCAAGGACGAGCTGAGTAGCTTCTCGAGCGGCGTTTCTGGTGGGATATGTTTTCGCTGTGTGGTTGACGGCCATATGGGTTATGCGTCAACCGAGGTTATGGAGCCGTCGGAAATGGCGGCGTTGGGAAGATCCCCGTTCGCCACAGCCTTTGCAACGGTTTCATAGGCCTTTTCCTGCTTGATCTGTGCCTTGCGGGCCAGCGCGGGCAGGTCGCAGGTCCAGTCATTGGCGGCGCGCAGCAGTCTGCGCAGGCGGCTGAAATAGGCCAGCTTTTTCATGCCCACGATGGCCATAAAGAGGAAGACGAGCGTTGGGGGGGAAAACACGGCCGTCAAAATCGGCAGGGCTATAAAATCCTGTTGGGAAAGCCCCAGCGGCCCTGCGCCGACTGCCGTCAGGATGCCCAGCACGAACGCCGCGATGCCAAAGCAGCCTGCAAAGGTCCAGCCAACCGCCGTCAGCACAACGCCGACGGACTGGCCGCCGTTTTTCCACTTGCGTTCCAGGCGGCGTTTCCAGGCGACGAAGGTGTCGGGCTGTTTCATTCCCATCGCGTCCCCCGCCTGTTCCAGAGCGTCGGCAATGCTGCCCAGCACCGACGAGCCGATCTTGCTGCCCATCTGAACCGCGTTGTCGATCACATCGCCGAGGTCGTAGTTATATTCGTAATTGTGTTTGTTGTCTGGCATGGTTTGTCCAATCTGTTTATTGGGCCGGTGCCCAATTTTTCATCAGTTCGGCGGCGCAGCGCACGCCGTCCACGGCGGCGGTCATGATGCCGCCCGCGTAACCTGCGCCCTCGCCGCAGGGGTACAGGCCGGAAAGTCCGGTACACTGTAAATCCTCTTTGCCGCGCAGCAGGCGGATTGGGCTGCTGGTGCGGGTCTCCAACCCCGTCAACACCGCGTCGGGGGCGCGGTAAGCGGCCAGCTTGCGGCCAAAGGCCGTCAGGCCGTCGCGCAGAGCGCCGCTCAACTCGCCGGGCAGCAGGCTCCCCAAATCGCAGGGCGTCACGCCGCGCGGGTAGGTCGGCTGCACCGCGCCCAGTTCCAGCGCACCGCGCCCGGCCAAAAAGCTGCCGACCGTCTCCGCCGGGGCGAGGTATCCCCCGCCGCCCGCGCGGTAGGCCGCCTGCTCCAACCGGCGCTGGAACGCCACAGCCTTGGCCGGGTCGTTATCAAAGTCGCGGCCATCCACGCTGACGACCACCGCCGCGTTGGCATTTTTGCCGTCGCGGGCGTGCAGGCTCATGCCGTTGGTGACAACGCCGCCCTCCTCACTGGCGGCGGCGCAGACCGTGCCGCCCGGGCACATGCAGAAGGTGTAAACGCACCGCCCGCCGGAGACGTGCTGGCTCAGCTGGTACTCCCCCTTCGGCAGAACCGGGTGACCCGCCGCGCCGTGGTAGAGGCTTTTGTCAATTTCGGTTTGCAGGTGCTCCGCGCGGAAGCCGACGGAGAACGGCTTGCATTCCAGCGGCAGACCCAGGCCGTGCAGCATGGCGAAGGTGTCCCGGGCGCTGTGACCGACGGCTAAAATCAGCTGCTCACAGGGGAAGCTGGCCACCGTTGTCTCGATGCCGGTCAGCGCACCGTTTTTCGTCCGCAGGCCGGTCAAGGCGGTGTTGAACCGCACCTCGCCTCCCAAGGCTTCAATTTCACCGCGGATATTGCGGATGACGCCGCGCAGCAGGTCAGTACCCACATGGGGCTTTTGCCGCCAGGCGATATCAGCGGGTGCGCCGTGGTCGAGGAACGCCCCGGTCACGAACGCGCAGAGCGGGTCGCCGACGCGTGTGGTCAGCTTGCCGTCGGAAAAGGTCCCCGCACCGCCCTCACCAAACTGGATATTAGCGTTTGGGTTCAGTTCGCCGGTCTTTTCAAAATGCCCGACGGCCCGGATGCGCTCATCCAGCGCAGGGCCGCGTTCCAGCACGAGCGGGCGGTAGCCATTGCGGGCCAGCAGCAGCGCCGCAAACAGGCCCGCAGGGCCAAGGCCCACGACGACCGGGCGGTGCGCCAGCGGAATTTTTCCCACAGAAAAGTCAAATTTTGGCGGCTGCGGATAACAGACACAGGGCGAGGCCCCGG
>URHI01000043.1 GCA_900547565.1 uncultured Eubacteriales bacterium
CGGGTAGGAACCGGCAAGGTTCCTCATCCGGGCGCGTTCTTTTCGTACTTTTCTGGCGCGTACCAGAAAAGTACACTTCTTATCGTCCTGTAAGACGATATTCCTGTAAAAAATACATTCTTCATCGTCCTGAAAGACGATATTTCTGTAAAAAATACATTCTTCATCGTCCTGAAAGACGATATTTCCGTATCTCCGAGAAAAAGCAACTATCCTTTTATCCGCCTCACCCGCGAATCAGCTTTTTCAAAAGCTCCACAAACTGCTCTTTGTAAACATCGTTCAGCCCGCGGTTGCCGAGCAGCTCAACCACATCTGACAGACTTCGAATATCTGATTTCTCCGAAATGTATTTGCTGTCGTGTATCAGCATGGACGTTTCTATGACCGCGCAGATAAACCGCATTTCATCGCTTGCCTCAGCGTATATCTCACAGCCGAAGCTGTATTCGTTTAGCTTGCTGATGTCCTCACCCGGCTCTTTGTGCCTTACAGCCAACGTGAACCATTTGTCAGCCATCGCATCGGATGACACCTGCTTTTTAGCTGTATCAGTCAGTATCAGCTCGTAACAAACTGTTACAGTGTGCCCGGAGCCGACCTCGCCGGCATCCTTGGAGTCATCAATAAAGTCCTCAGTTGCCATTACACGGTTTTCATATCCGACCAAACGGTAGGACTCAACATATTCCGGACTGAATGTGAGCTGCAGCTTGACATCGTCGGCAACCGTGTACAGTGTCGAGGTCAGGTCAGAGCAGAACACCTTTTCAGCCTCGCTGTCGCCGTCGATATAATAGTATACTCCGTTGCCGTTGTCGGCCAGTGCCTCCATGTTGGCATCGCGATAGTTGCCGGTGCCAAATCCCAGTATTGACAGATACACGCCGCCGGCCTTCATGTCGGATACATATGCCGCAAGGCTCTTGGAGTCCGAAATTCCGACGTTCAGATCACCGTCAGATGCCATGATTATGCGGTTGTTGCCGCCCTCGATGTAATATTCTTTAGCTATCTCGTATGCCTTTTTAAGACCGGCCTCGCCGTTGGTCGAGCCTTGGGCCTCGAGACTTTTTACCGCCGATATTATTTTTGCGCTTTTATCGCCGGAGCACCCCTTGAGCACGACCTCTTCACGTCCCGAATAGGTGACGATCGAAACGGTGTCCTGCGCGCTCAGCTGTTCTGTCAGATATTCAAATGCCGAGCACAGCAGCGGCAGCTTATCCTCGCTTTGCATAGAGCCGGAAACATCGATCAGAAAAACAAGATTGTTGCCCTTGGTCGGGGCGGCGTCACGCGCCTTCAGCCCCAGCCGCAAAAGCGATGCGTCTGGATTCCAGGGACAGTCGATCATATCTGCCTGCACGCTGAATACCTCGCCCTCGCCCGGCTGTGCATAGTCGTAAGTGAAATAGTTGACCATTTCCTCGGTCCGGAAGCCGGATGCCCAGCTCTTTATCTCGTTGAAATTACAGCCGCCGTTGACGAGCTTGCGGAAATATGCGTACGACGCGGTGTCTACGTCGGCAGAGAAGGTTGATACCGCATTGTCTGCCGTACTGACAAACGGATTTTCAATGAATATCTGCGTGTTCTGCTGCTCGTCATTGTCCTCGCCATCGTAGTTGGCGGAAGCATCGGTGGGCTTAGAATAAGTCATGTTGGCATTGCCGGGCGCCTGCTCCTGCATGTCTGCACTCATTCCGGCCGAACAGGATGTCATGCACATCAGTGCAAGGCAGACAGAAATAACTGATAAGATCGTTTTTTTCATGGTTCTTCTCCTTTTTGCTTAATTTTGAGATGTAATAAGAGAAATATCGAAAACCGAAGTAAACCGTTCTCTGTCAAACGGAATTTCATTTGAGTAGTAATCGGTGTATTCCTCAAGCAGGCTTTGGTCATACGGGCGGTTGTCGAAAAACTCCGACAGCACCAGACTGCCGTCCGACTGGGCATATGCCATGAAAATATACTGCCCGCCCGGCTCGGGAAGTCCGGTGTCACAGCGGTTGTCCGAACAATACAGCAGCATTGTGCCGTCACGGGTCAGACCACCGTGCTTGGAGCATTCGATGCGCTCGGCAAGCCTGCCCTTGAGATTTTTGTCCACACGTATACCGTATGTGCTGAGATCATCTACTGATATGTTGGGAGCATTGGGTATTACGTTGCTTACCACATTCACTACCGTTCCGACAAAAACATAATCCACTAAGCCGACATATTCATACATGTCGGTTTCATTGATCACCATAGATACACGTGCATAATACTCGGTTTTGCCGTTCCAGACAGCGGTCTTGGGCGAACAGCCGGCAAGGATCGACAGGATAGCGGCAAAAAGCGCAATAGTTGCAAGCTTTTTCATGTTAATCTCCATTCTGCCGCTGTGCGGCAGCACAAATAGTAATCAGTGAATTTTGCCTCGGCAAAATTCGTGCGTGAAATAGTATATTTCACTTTTGGATGGAAGTAACTTTCACGCTGCTGTTCTCATTAGGTTTCAACGATATTTCTGATATAGCTCACGACCGTGGCGTCCGGGTCGATTTCGGCCGAGTAATCGAAAAGAGTGCCGTATCCGACGTTGCCTGCCGAGAAGATCAGCTCAGGCGAGCACACCGTCCCCCGGCCACTGCAGATCCACACGCTGACACCGCTTTCCGACGTTGCGTCGGTGTGCCGGCAGGGGGTAGATGACATGCGCTCCGTCAGCTCCATCAGCTGTTGGGTGCTGAGGTTGACGGCGTAGAGCGCGTCGCCCATACGCCACACCAGCCTTGCCTGACCGTCGCGCAGATCGGGGGCGACGGCAAGCGGTGTCATTGTGGCGGAGCGCTCGGCAAGCAGAGATGAAAGCGTAGTGTGCTGAGCGGAGGGGCCATTCGAAGTGTTGGAATCGGGCGATGACAGCTTCAGCACCGCAGGTACTATCATAATGCACAGCACCAGCGCCGCGGCAATTGCGATAAGAGGGTAACGGCGGGCAGGAGCGCGCGAGCAGTCGGCTTTACGGTCGGCCGCCCGGCGGCGCGCATATGCCGGGCGATAGTTCTGCGCCTCAGCTATAAAGCGGTCATCGATGCTGCCTATACTGTCAAACAGATATTCGGCCGAAGGCCGGTTTTTGTTTTTCACAGCAATCCCTCCTCCTCAAGCAGTCCGCGCAGCGCGACACGTGTGCGGTGAAGCAGTGTCTTGATCTTGCCTACCGAAAAGCCTGTTTGCGCGGCAATCTGCTCCATGGACGCCGAGCAGAAATAGCGCAGCACAAAAACGCACCGGCGGTCTCCCGGCAACCCGCCGAGAAAGCCGTTGAGCGCATCGCGCAGACGGTCATTCTCTGCCTCCTCCGCCGGATCCTGCCCGCCGGGGATGCACTCGCACAGCTCGTCGATGAGCTGCTCTGTGTTGCCTCCGCCGCGTTTCTGACGGTGAGAACGGCGGTAGCAGTCAATTGAAATACGCCGCACCAGCTTGGCGAGATAAGCGCCGAGCAGGTCGGGACGGTCGGCGGGCATGCTGTTCCAGGCCGCCAGGTATGTATCGCTGACACATTCTTCAGCGTCCTGCCGGTTGCCCACCAATGAGCACGACATGCTGTCGAGCATTCGACCGTATTTCAGGTCACTCTGCCTAATGGCCTGTTCGTCACGTGCCCAGTACAACTCCACTATTGCACAATCCTCCATTGTTACCCCCCTGCAC
The DNA here is from genome assembly GCA_900547565.1 of uncultured Eubacteriales bacterium. Classification (GTDB taxonomy): domain Bacteria; phylum Bacillota; class Clostridia; order Oscillospirales; family CAG-272; genus UMGS1002. The sequence continues at coordinate 3,715 of URHI01000043.1, forward strand.
ATTTTCGGGTCCTCACCCATATAATCGTCAAAAACCGCCCGGAGTTTCAGGTCTGAGCGGATTTTTTGAAAAAATTTTTATCTTCATTTTTATTATATCAGATTTTGCGCTGCCGTGCAAGTGCGCAGCAGCGTTGCGGGCACGTACGGATAAAATTAAAGCCCTGTGCTTTCGCACAGGGCAGATTATTCAGCTCAGTCCTCCCAGGGGAACTTATACTGGGTGAGACCCAGCTCATCGCGGACAGCAATGATTTCCTTCTGGACAGATTCGTTGATCGGCACACCGTCCTTACGGGCAAGGCGTACAAGGTGCTCCTTCTCGCCGGCAGAGTAGATGCGCTCTGCACCGGGAGCCTTTTTGGAGTTACGTACGGAGCGGATGATCTCGCCGGCCTTCTTGCGGCAGAGCTCTTCGCCGAGGAAGTGGTTGGTGTCGATAGCGATGAAGAAATGGCCGAGGTGATAGGGGATCTTTTCGCCGTTGGGGCCGACGCCGTTGAGCGCTTTACCGTAGTTGCCGTCCTGAAGCACAGCGGAAAGCAGCTCGACTACCATAGCGTAGCCGTAACCCTTGTAGCCGCCCATAGCCTCGCCGATGCCGCCGAGAGTGGTCAGTGCAGCTGTGCCCTGACGGATTCTCTTGAGCGCTACTCCGGCGTCGCCCTCGACAGGCTCACCGTCGATACCGATGATGGTTCCGGGATGTACATTTTCGCCGATTCTCTCGTAATATTCGATCTTACCGTTCTGGGTAATGGAGGTGGCGCAGTCAATGAGGAAGTCAAAATCCTCGTCGGTGGGGATACCGATGGTAAGGGGGTTGGTACCGAACATACCCTCAACGCCGAAGGTGGGAGCAACGGACGGACGAGCGTTTGTGCCGGTGATACCGATGCAGCCTTCCTTGCAGGACATCCAGGGGTAGTAGCCTGCAATACCGTAGTGGCAGGAGTTGCGGACGACGACCATGCCCATGCCGTATTTCTTGGCCTTGTCGATAGCCATTCTCATCGACTTGTAGCCGATGACCTGACCCATACCGTCATGACCGTCGACCACGGCGGTGGTCTCGGTTTCCTTGACGACCTCAAAGTTGGTGACAGGGTTCTGGATACCGGCCTTGATGCGGTCCAGATAAATGGGCTTGAAGCGGTTTACACCGTGGGACTCAATGCCGCGCTTATCGCTCTCAAGCAGAACGTCGGCGCAGATCTCGGCATCTGCCCGGGGGATACCGTAACCGACGAACGAGTCGATCACGAAGTTTGTGATGGTTTTCCAATCGACGATGTTGGTTTTAGCCATGAATGACCATACCTTTCTTTTCACGTGAAAACTTGAATTTGGAGCATCGCTCCATTTTCACGCGCGGGCCTGCCGGACGTGATGCTGCCGGCAAGCCATCGTATTTTGTTCATACTGAGTATATTGTAGCACAATACGGTGTTTTTTGCAATAGCGTAGTAAGAAATTATTTTAATAAGGTTTTTTTACATACAAAAAAGTCTATAAGAGCCCGAAAGATTTTGTAATATGTATGCGCAACGTCAGGCTGAAATGCATAACCTCAGCTTCGGGTGCATATGTGGCCCTGACTGACTAAAGTTCCAATGTATGGAATACTATCCGTATAATAAGCACTAATGAGTTGCAAAAAGCCGGTCATTTGTTTGCAACAACGATGATTTTTTTATCTTTTGACAAAAAAATGTTGACAATCAGCGACAAATATGCTATACTCACACTACCATTAATTATAAGCGAAACCATTATGATTTCAAAGGAGAACCACCATGAAAAAGGCATTAGTAATTCTGCTTGTGCTGTCCATGCTGCTCGGTATGGCCGTTGTTGCTCCTCTCGGTGTTGCCGCTGAGGACGAGACCAAGGTCGGTACTGTAGCTGCGGACTATAAGCCCGAGGGAACCGCTGTGTCCAGCGCAGCCGAATTCGCTGCAATGGATCCCGCAGGAAAGTATTATCTCTCCGCGGATATCACGATTTCCGAAACTTACACATCTGTTTTCACCGGAACCTTCGACGGTAACGGCCACACCGTGACCGTGTCCGCCCCTATGTTCCTGACCGTAAACGGAACTGTCTGCAACCTTATTGTTGAAGGCTCCATCCGTGTCGAGGCCGGAACAACGGTAGATGGTAATATAGTCGGTGCCGTTGCCAACCGTGCATGCTACGGCGGCGATGCCAGCTTCTACAACATTGCCAACTACGCGTCCTTACTGTCCTTCGCAACCGGTATGGCCGGTATCGTCGGACGCGGCGGCAACTATCAGGAAGATACATATACGCTTACCATAAAGAACTGCGCCAACTACGCACCTATTACCACCGATTTTGCCAGCGCCAACAAGGATTCCGGCGGTATCCTCGGTTATTTCCAGGGCAACCACGCATCAGGTGTTATGCAGCTGGTCATTGAGGACTGCGTAAACTACGGCACAATCAACGCCTGCGGACGTCCCGGCGGTATTATCGGCGTTACCGATTCCTCTGCAACGCTCAGAAACTGCATCAACAACGGAGACATTCAGGCTATCGATAACTACTGCGGCGGTATCGCTGCACGTCTTGGCGACAACTACAAGAAAGGCGCAAACTCACTTAAAAACGCCACCGGCACGACGATTCTCGTTGAGAACTGCGTGAACAACGGTAAGGTTACCTACAGCGGCAAGAAAGCCGCTCAGGTCGGCGGTATCTGCGGATATTTAGGCATTTCCAAAGCCACCACATTCAAGAACTGCACCAACAACGGTGAGATCACCGGCGTTTTCGGCGGCCAGAGCGGTAACTTTGGCGGCATTGTCGGCGCGAGCGACGAGTTGAATGACAGCGTTAAAACGCTTAATGGTGTCCTTACCTTCGAGAACTGCACTAACAACGCCAATGTTACCGTTCCGGACGGCTGGGCGAAGAACTCTATGGTCGGCGGTATTATGGGCTTTGACCTTTCTCACGCCGATACCAAGTTTGTCAACTGTGTCAACAAGGGTGACATCACCAACCGCGGTGTTGCAGGTGTCAAAAGCCTTCATTGCAATACCGGTGGTATCATTGGCAACATTAAGTTCAGACGTAGCTTTGTAGATTGCTATAACTTTGGCGATATTACCGGCGCTACATTGATGACTACAGCTTCAAGCTGGACTACCGGCGGTATTGTTGGTTATGTTAACTACAGTACATTAGTGGCGTTGAAATCTTCCGAGTTCACTCGTTGCGGTAACATGGGTAATGTTACGGGCGGCGGCCTTCAGACCGGCGGTCTGGTTGGCTATCACTGGGGCTGGGGTGAACGAGGAATCGGCGCCAACTTCACCTACTGCTTCAATACCGGCGATGTAACAGGTCCGAACTTCGTCAGCGGACTTCTCGGATATATCAATTCCTCTTGCGTTTCTGTCAAATACTGCTATGTTGCCGGTAAGGTAACCTGCACAAAGGCTGCTACTGCCGTTGCATCCGGCGATAGTGTTAAGCAACAGGTTGAATACACCTTCAATGAGGGCGGCAAGGACTACTACTTCTATGCTCCTCTTGCAGGCAAGGTTACAATCACCGGAACTACGGTTAAGATCGACACCGTAGATGCTATTACATCTGTTTCCAACGGCGATACAGTTGCTAAGGATAAAATTTACGCCTTCACCTCCGGAAGCGACACATATCTGTTCAAGGCAAATGCCAACGGTACCGTCAATATCAGCGGCACTACCGTTACCATCGGCACAAGCACAACTGCAATCTATACCGGCAAGATCAACTCTCTTGATATACCGGTTTACGATCACCGCATCAACTCACGCGCACTGTTCTGGAGCAATGCAGAGTACAGTCCGGTTGATTTCTCTATCAACGTGATTGCCGAGGATTGCGCAGGACTCGACTATGTCTGCGGCTCAGGCAATGTGGTTCAGGTGCTCGGTATGACCACCGATGCTGCTCCCAAGTACACTGCCGCGCAGTTCAAGTCAGGTGAGGTCGCCGTTAAGCTGAATACTCTCAGCGGAACCGATTACTACCGTCAGAACCTGCTGAGCTCCATATTCGTGGTTGATGAATATCCGACCACCGATGCTACTCACGCTAAGGTCATCGAGTCTGCCGGCAGCTACACTAACGTGCTGTTCGACATGAACCCCGACGGAACTCCTGCCACCGGTGATGCTACCGTTTACGTAGTTATCGCGCTGGCTGTGTCCTCTGTGGCTCTCGCAGCTTTGGTGATTTCCAAAAAGAGAAAGGCCGGAAACAACTGATCTGACCTGTAAAATACAGCAAACAGCCGGGCATATGCCCGGCTGTTTGCTGCTTGAAATACAGAAGCTGTTTGCCGTTTGCAGAATATCGTTTTGACGATGGCCTGAGATTTACAAATAATATAATGATGCGAACAAAACCAGTATATCCCTCGGTGTCTCCGCCGGAAGATGTTAAACATAAATTCATTTTTTGTTAACAATTCGTACATATTTTTGAATAAAAGCACTTGACAATATTTAAATTGCGTGGTATAATTAACACACTGCAGATACCGTGCCATTGAAACCTCAGTCGTGCATGTATATGGACATTAATGCCCCTTTGCGTTGGCATTAACGGCAGCGCGGATACATATGATGTTAATGAAAGTATGAAAATGTCCAAATTGTGAATAAATAATCGCCAAAAAGTAAATTTCCCGAAAAATATCGGGAATACTCACAATTATTTGCGCGAAAGGTATTGACAAACGGCGCTGTTTTCTTTATAGTTATACTGACAGAGTTGGTGGTCTTGCCCCAACATTAAAAAGCATGTTTTATTATTTTAATAATTGAACATATCAAAAAGGAGAACAACATGAAAAAGGCATTACTTATTCTGCTTGCTCTGACCATGATCATGAGCATGACAGTGCTCGCTCCTGTCAGCGCCTCCGCTGCGGACGAGGAAACCGCTGTCGGTTCTGTCGCGGCAGACTACAAGCCTGAGGGCACTGCTGTAACTACAGCAGAGGAATTCGCCGCTATGGATGCTGAAGGGCAGTATTATCTTGCGGCTGATATCACTTTGAACTCCACATATGTGTCGGAATTCAAGGGAACATTGGATGGCGGGGGACATACAATTTATTTGAGTGTTCCTGCATTTGATACTTTCAGTGGTAACGTCAAGAACCTTATTCTTGATGTTTCCGACCGAATTATCACTGGTGGAGATGGGGAGACTGGTTTTGCAGCATTTGCTTGTAAGACTAACGGAATGACAGCTGTTAATGTTTGCAATATGGCTCACGTCTATAGTGGTGCTAATAACGTTGCGGGCTTTGTTGCTGAAGCATACGGCACAACTAAATTTGAAAATTGCGTCAACTATGGTTCAATTACTACTACAGTAGGTGCCGTTGCCGGTTTTCTTGCGTATGGCAATGATGTTAACCTGACGTTTATCAACTGTGTTAACGATGCCGATATAGCGAACACGGAAACATTAAAGGCCGCTGCTGGTATTGTTGCTTTGACCGGAACTAACAGCAGCACAGATACTTCAGTATGCACTACATTTGAAAATTGCGTCAATAACGGCGATATTCTTGGCGGAGCACAGGTCGGTGGTATTGCCGGTTTCACCATGATGAATGCTGTGTTCATGAAATGCACTAACACTGGTAAGGTTTACGGCAACCAGCAAAAGGCTAATCTCGCACTTGACAGCTTAAACAAAGCACACGAAGGTGCTTATTGCGGAGGTATTGTTTCTCGTTGCGGCAACGATAAGGCAATATCTGCAAAAGATGTTAAGAGCATTTTGACTGATTGCAAGAACTTTGGTGAGATAATCAGTGACAGAGATCAGGTTGGTGGTATAACTGCTTTCAGCAAGACGTCTTACTATGCAACCAATTGCGTTAACAAGGGGCTTGTAATGCTTGATATGGGTCCTGGCGAACATGGTTATGCTGCTGGTATTTTAGCAAGCTTAGCTAATGATAAAAAAGGTGTTACCACCTGTCTTATTGAAAGTTGCGTCAATGACGGTACCATTATTGCGGATAACCGTGTTGGCGGTATCTTGGGTACAGCCGGCGGTAAAAAGCATAATGCTTCCGCAAATGGATATAGAGTAACAAAGTGTGCAAACACGGGCGACATATATTCATATGCTTATTACCTCGATGCAGAAGGTAATATTGCAAAAGTTAGCGGCACTGCAGGTGCTGGAGGTATTATAGGTTATATATATGGTTCTAAGAGTTCTACTAATCAGGTTGGATTTGTTGAATATTGTACTAATACCGGTAACCTTTATTCCTCACAGTTCTGTAGCCCATGGTTTGCCTATACAAATGAGCTTAATACGGTAATTAAATTCTGCGTTTTCGGCGGAACTATGAACAAGATTGGTTATATTTCCGATTATACGACAGATATCGACCTGAAAGCAGACATTGAAACTAAGGATGACCCTGCTATTAAGCACTGCTTTGCGCTCATGGGGTGCTCAAGTGCTCATTATGATTACTTTGCTACATATGATAGTGAAGGTAAGGCAATTTCGTTGAGCAGAACTATTTTGGACGATAGCAAAGTGTCAGATACCATACCCGGTGAGTTATTATTGGCTGATAACTACATTTTGGACAATTGTGGCCTTGATTATTTTAACTACGCTTTGGATGATAAAAATTCCAGTAACAGGATTGGCATTGATGTTGCTATTTCCAGTGGATTAGTGACAGTCGTTGATGAGAGTAAATTCACAAGCGGTGAGTTGACATTCATGATGAATGAAAAAATTGGTGAAACTGTTTTTTATCAGAACGTAAATGACAGAATTTTTACACAGGTTGATAAGTGTCCCACTACAGACGCAACACATGCAAAAATCATGTATTCTGCTATTGAAGGCAAGTACATTAACCTGCTGTTCGATATGAACCCCGACGGAACTCCTGCTACCGGTGATGCTACCGTTTACGTAGTTATCACGCTGGCTGTGTCCGCTGTGGCTCTTGCAGGCTTGGTTATTTCCAAAAAGAGAAAGGTCAGAAACTGATCTGATCGTCAAAATATGATCCCCAGCCGGGCATATGCCCGGCTGGGGATTTTTTATGCCTTTCATGAAAAACGATTGCCGCTATGATAGACTACGGTGAAAAATCACAGCGTTAATATTTTCCGGAATGTGGTTATACCTTATGCGGAGCGAACAATGCCGCCTGCATGATATATCATCATATGATCTTGCTGAGAAGCGTTTATAGCACAGACTTATACGCGCCGGGTCTGATGCAGGTTGTGATCATGGCTCGGAATTATTCATTACGCATATCGTCAGCCGTTTCCGAATATATTTTACATAGTAAACTGTAAAATACCGGAGCTTGCTGATGAACAAAACATATAAATTTCAACAATCCAACAACCGCCCGACGTCCCAACCTGCCGCCAGTGGGCACAACAGCACCGGCGGCATAGAATTTTTTCTTGCGCCGTCCGGACTGACGCCCGAACAGGTCGAAAAATCAAGGCGTGAGCACGGTTCCAATCAGATGAGCCAGCACAAAGGCCCCGGATTTGTCAGTCGCTTACTGAAGAATCTGACTGATCCGGTTATACGCATACTGCTCGGAGCACTGGTAATCAACATACTGTTTACGCTACGCGACGGTGACTGGATCGAGTGTGTAGGAATCGGAGTATCGGTCGTATTGGCGACATTGATCTCAACGCTGTCCGAGCAGGGAAGCGAGAATGCTTTCAAGCGTCTGAGCCGTCAGGTCGGGCAGGAGTTCTGCCGTGTAAGGCGCTCGCGCGGTGTGGTGAATTTGCCGGTGAGTGATGTTGTGGTCGGAGACGTTGTATTACTCGCCCCCGGTGACAGAATACCGGCAGACGGCTTTATGGTCAGCGGCAAAATAGGAGTAGATCAGTCCGCACTTACGGGAGAGTCACAGGAGATATTCAAGGCACCTGCTACCCGTGGGCGCCTTGATGTGTCATGCCTGACTCCGTCAAGGCTTGAACCGTCAGCCACCTATGCTGTTTTTCGCGGCTGTGCTGTTATGAACGGTGAGGGAGAGGCGGTTATTGCCCGTGTAGGCGACGCGACCATGTTGGGTGAGATCTCACGCGAAGTCCAGGCTGAAACACGTGCCAGCCCGCTCAAAATACGTCTGGCCAAGCTGGCAAAGCAGATAAGTATACTCGGTTACATTATGGCGGCGCTGGTCATTGCGGTAAGTATTGCCGACGCTGTGCTGCTTGACAGCGGCTGGCAGCCCGATGTAATACTGTCAAAGCTTGAGGACTGGCGTTTTATGCTGTCAACGCTGCTGCACGCGCTGACGCTGGGGTTGACCGTGATAGTCGTTGCGGTGCCGGAGGGGTTGCCGATGATGATAGCAGTTGTGCTGTCGGCCAACATACGCCGAATGGTGCGTGACCAGGTGCTGGTACGGCGCCCGGTCGGCATTGAGGCGGCAGGCAGCATGAACATACTGTTCACTGACAAGACCGGCACACTGACCGAAGGACGGCTGACTGTAGGCGAGATATATGCGGGTAATGGCCGGTCTTTTCAGGGAACAGACGCGCTACGGCGTCGCGGCGGCGAGATATACAACGGATTTTGTCGCGGATGTCTTTACAACAATTCGGCTGTTGTAGGTGCTGACGGTATCAGCGGCGGCAATTCGACCGACCGTGCACTGCTGTCTGCCCTGCCTCCAGGCTGGAGTGGCGGGGCGAGAGTGGTTAAGCGTCAGCCGTTTGACAGCGCACGCAAATACTCCTCAGCCGCGCTGTCCGATGGGCGAGTGCTTGTCAAGGGAGCGCCGGAGCTGCTTTTGCCCTATGTTCGAGACATAATGACGCCGGACGGCACGCCGCGACCGGCCGACAGCGCGGCGATCTCTGCGTGGCTGTCCGGTGTAAACCGCACCGGTGCCCGTACACTCATGCTGGCTGAGGGGCGGCGTGGATTGAGTCCGGATCAGATGGGCGGGTTAACACTTATCTGTGTTGTTACGCTTGAGGATCACCTGCGGCGTGAAGCGCCGGGAGCTGTGTCGGAGCTGCGCGGCGCCGGAATACATGTTGTTATGATAACAGGCGACAGCCGCGAGACTGCGGAGGCTATCGCGCGCAGATGCGGAATAATCGGGCGGGGCGTGGATATGTGTCTGAGCGGAGATGAGCTGGCACGCATGTCCGATCACAAGCTGAGCGAGCTGTTGCCGCGTATAGGTGTTATCGCCCGGGCACTTCCGACCGATAAAAGCCGTCTTGTACGTATATCTCAGGAGGCGGGGCTTGTAACCGGCATGACGGGCGACGGTATTAACGACGCGCCCGCGCTCAAGCGTGCCGACATCGGTTTTGCTATGGGAAGCGGAACGCAGGTTGCCAAAGATGCCGGTGATATCATTATTCTTGATAATAATCTGGCATCGGTTTGCCGTGCGGTGTTGTACGGGCGCAATATTTTCAAGAGCATACGTAAATTCATAACTCTGCAGCTGACTATGAACTTCTGTGCTGTCGGCGTGTCAATGGCCGGGCCGTTTATCGGTATCGATGCCCCGGTGACGGTCGTACAGATGCTGTGGATCAACATTATTATGGACACTTTGGGAGGGCTGGCGTTTGCCGGTGAGCCCCCGCTTGAGTCGTGCATGAGGGAACGTCCGAAACGGCGCGATGAGCCGATCCTGAACCGTTATATGGTCAATGAGATAGTGCTCTTGGGTGGCTTTACGGTCGGGCTGTGTCTGCTGTTTCTTAAACTGCCGGGCATTGCCGCGCTTTTCCGCCCGGCACCGGACAACATATATCTTCTGACGGCGTTTTTTGCGCTGTTCATATTTGCATCGGTGTTCAACTGCTTCAACGCACGAACGGACCGCTTGCGCCTGCTGGCGGGGATATCAGGCAATCCGACGTTTGTTTCTATCATGGCGGCCGTTCTGACCGTGCAGCTGATATTTGTATACCTCGGTGGAAGCGTCTTACGTACGGCTCCGCTGACGTTGAGGGAGCTTGGGGTCACCATGCTTTTGTCACTGGCCGTTTTTCCTGCAGACTTTATTCGCAAGCTATTGTGGAGGTTTTTCCGCGGCAGGCGTGGGTATTGAGACAAGGCCGTATCACGTCAGCGGTGAGCCGCAATAAGACTATTCAGCCAAGGGAGTTTTGTATATTCCGTAAATGAATACAGCTGAAAAAAGCCGG
>URHI01000044.1 GCA_900547565.1 uncultured Eubacteriales bacterium
ACCCCTCCACGGGGCGCATACCGCCTTTTCTTGTTATCCAGCCCTCCGGCTGTATTGGTTGAGCAAAAGTCAGCGTGGGATTGGTGTGGTATCTTTATCTAAGTGAACCCCCGGATTCCCACTTAGAAATTGCAGTGCGAGACACAAATAACGCTTCCGCAAGTTCTTCCTGCGTGAGTCCTTTTTCTTTCCTCAACTCTTGTAATTTTTCACTTAATTCCATAATAAACATTCCTTTTGCACTCAGATACGAATGTATCCTTTATTAGAAATGGGCAATCCCACTATGGGACTGCCCATTCATTCCGTAAATTATGCGATTTTTTAGTCTCTGCACCGTTTTTAGCACCGATTGGTGTAAATTTGGTGTAAAGAGGTAAATTTATTCGGTTTGGAAAGTCCCGAAACCCGCATAAATACTGGGGTTTTCTTACTTGTCGTTCGGTAAGGACTTCATTGTAGGGAAAAGTATGACGTCTCTGATATTTGTTTTGTTTGTCAGCAGCATACACAGCCGGTCAAGGCCCATACCGAGTCCGCCTGTAGGCGGCATTCCCTGCTCCAAAGCCATAAGGAAATCTTCGTCTATATCGGCCTTAATGCCCTCGGCGGCACGCTGTGCCAGCTGTGCTTCGAAGCGGGCACGCTGGTCGATCGGGTCGTTCAACTCGGAGAAGGCGTTGCCCATTTCCATGCCGTTGATATAATACTCAAACCGGTGCGTGAACAATGGATTTTCCGGATCGCGCTTAGCCAGTGGAGAAACCTCGACCGGGTATTCATAAATAAATGTCGGCTGTATCAGCTTATCCTCAACGAACTCGTCAAACATCGCCGCCAGTACGTCGCCGCGGGTGGCGGTATCGCCTCGCTCAAGTTCGATGTGATGCTTTTTGGCGACCTGACGCGCAGCTTCGTCGTCACTCCAATCGTTGTAGTCCTCACCCGAATACTGCTTTACGGCATCTACCATAGTCAGGCGCCGCCAGGGCGAGCACATATCTATCTGATTATCCCCGTATGGAATGACCGGCTTGCCGCACAGCGCCAGCGTCATCTGCCGGTACATATCTTCAATAAGATCCATCATATCAAGATAATTTGCATATGCCTGGTACATTTCCACCGACGTAAACTCGGGATTGTGACGTGTGTCCATTCCCTCGTTACGGAAAATACGTCCGACCTCGTACACACGCTCAAAGCCCCCGACGATCAGGCGCTTGAGGTACAGCTCGGTTTCGATTCTCAGGTACATATCGATGTCCAGCGCATTGTGATGCGTCACAAACGGGCGTGCGGAGGCACCGATCTCAAGTGTCTGAAGTATAGGCGTATCGACCTCGATATAACCGCGTTCATTAAGATAATTACGTAGGAAAGCGATTATACGCGACCGCATTACAAAAGTATCGCGAACCTCAGGGTTCATAATGAGGTCTATCTCGCGGTGACGGTACTTTGCGTCGATATCCTTGAGCCCGTTGAACTTTTCGGGCAGCGGGCGCAGAGCCTTTGACAGTATTTCGATCTTGTTTGCATGCACTGAGATCTCACCGGTCCCGGTTTTGAAAACAAAACCCGTAACTCCGACGATATCGCCGATATCATAATCCTTTTTGAATGAAGCATACTCTTCCTCGCCGACGTCGTCCCGTCTGACATACACCTGTATTTCTCCATAGCGGTCGGAAATATGAATAAACGAAGCCTTGCCCATAATGCGCCGGCTCATCATGCGCCCTGCTACGGAGTAGTCCTTGCCTTCCATGGACTCGAATCCGTCGATTATATCACGGGAGTGGGCTGTGACATCAAATCTTGTTTTAACATACGGATTCTTGCCTTCTGCCGTCAGCTTTTCAAGCTTCTGACGCCGAACCTGTTCCTGCTCTGAAAGTAACATTCTCTGTTCATCTGCCATATTAATTCTCCTTGACACAAATCTGCTTATACTATCAAGTGCATTATAGCATATCCCCGGCAGGAAGTCAATAGATTATTTGGTATAGTCGTGGGACGTACGCGCAACGCCACTCCGAAGCATAAAACACTTTTATTAAAAATATCTGATATTTTTTCTGAAGCTCAGGGAACTTTTTTCCTGCTGCTGCGTCAGTAAATATAATATCATACCCGGACACCGGGAAGGAGGTTTTTTATGACCGTAAAATCATTTATAGCCGCGCTGCTTGTAGCGGTGATGATAGTTTCACTGGCAAGCTGTGCGCAAGTCAATCCAGACAGACAGACTGACCGTTCCGGCGCCCCCAGCGCCAAGGTCGGCAACCTCGACGGTGAGATACCCGGTAACAGCGGCGGCGCTTTTACATCGGGAGACAGTATAAAAGCCGCATGTGCCGATTATGCCGCTGAAGAGGAAAAATACACCGTTTCACCCGGAATGGATGACTCTGCGACCGGAACAGCAGGCGGGTATTACACCGAAGGTGAGCCGCTTCCAGCTGACCAGCTCGTCTACACCGTCGGAACACTGACAGCCGGCGAATGGCGCGACAATAACAGCTTCTCCGACTGGAAAAGCAAATTTCAGCAGAATGAATGGAGCAGTATTGCCGCTGACTGGAATATCAACACGCTGAACCGCATTGAAGTAGAAGTCAGAAACGGTGACACTCCCGTAAGAGGGGCTGTTGTCGATCTGATTGACAGCAGCAACCAGAAGCTGTGGAGCGCCGTGACCGACAACCGTGGTATAGCATACGTGTTCAACACTTATAATGACAGAAAATCTGCCCGGATCGATGTGCGCGCAGACGGAAAGACCGCCTCGGCAGACTGCACCGATACCGACAGCGTCACAATTCAGCTGGCGGCCGACAATACCGCCGTCAAGCTGGATCTCATGTTCATGGTCGACACAACCGGCTCCATGGGCGACGAGCTTGAATATCTCAAGGCCGAGCTCAAGGACGTTGTGATGCGTGCCAATAGTCAGAATCAGCTCAGCTCGGTGCGTACGAGCGTGAATTTTTACCGTGACGAGAGCGATGAATACATCGTCCGCTACTTTGCTTTCCGCGATGACATAGACGAGACTGTTGCCAAGCTGGCCGAGCAGCGTGCCGACGGCGGCGGCGATTATCCCGAGGCCGTGCACACCGCGCTCGACAACGCCGTCAACCAGCACGCATGGGACGACGACAGCGTTAAGCTCATGTTCCTTGTTCTCGACGCGCCCCCTCACTATAACGATGATGTGGTGGCCTCAATCAATGCCTCGATCGCGCGGGCAGCCGAGCTTGGCATACGTGTGATCCCCGTCATGGCAAGTGGCTCGGATCAGACCTGTGAGGTCGTGTTCCGCAGTCTGGCGGTACTGACGGGCGGCACATATGTCTTTATCACCGATGACAGCGGCGTCGGCGGTGCACACAGTGCTCCCGATGTCGGTGATTATTCGGTCGAAAAGCTGAACGACCTCATGGTCAGAATAATCGGCGAATACTGCGCATAAGCAGTATAAACCCAGGCATCAATGTACTTAAAACAGTACATTGATGCCCGTTTTTTGTTTTATATGTTGACAAACCCGGTTTTATGTGGCATACTCTAATTGTACCGATATCAGTACAGCGTAAGAAAGGAGCCCGCCATGTCACAAAAGCTGAAGATACTTTATCTGATGAAAATTCTGCTCGACCGAACAGATGATGACCACTGCCTCACCATGCCCGAGCTTATTTCGGCGCTTGGCGAGTACGGTATCACAGCCGAGCGCAAAAGTCTGTATGCCGACCTCGCCGCACTGCGCGAATACGGCCTTGACATTGAAACACGCCGCGGCAAGAGCGTTGGCTATTACGTGGCAAACCGACTGTTTGAGCTACCTGAACTCAAGCTGCTGGTCGACGCAGTGCAGTCCTCGCGCTTCATCACCACCAAAAAAAGCAATGAGCTTATCAAAAAGCTGTCCAGCCTGTCGTCCGGCTACGAGGCCATGCAGCTGCGCCGTCAGGTGTACGTCGCCAACCGCATTAAAACACACAACGAAAGCATTTATTACAACATCGACGCCATTCACACCGCCATACTGCGCTCCAGCCGCATCACCTTTCAGTATTTCGACTGGACGCCCGACAAGACCCGCGTACTGCGTCACAACGGACATCTGTACGATGTCAGCCCCTGGGCGCTGACATGGGACGACGAAAATTATTACCTTATAGCCTACGACTCGGCCGTCGGCAACATACGCCACTACCGCGTGGATAAAATGCTGCGCATCACCGCCACCGGGCAGGCGCGCGACGGCCGTGAAAAGTTCCGTGATTTTGATATGGCAGTGTATTGCGGACAGGCCTTCGGAATGTTCGGCGGGCAGGTAGAGTGTGTGGTGCTCGACTGTCTTGACGAGCTCGCCGGCGTTGTCATTGACCGCTTCGGCAACGATATCACAATAATCCGCCATGACGGACACTTTGAGGTTCCGGTCAATGTCATGATATCGCCTATGTTTTTGTCGTGGGTAGTCAGCTTTGGCGGACGAATGAAAATCGTGTCTCCCGGACATGTCAAAACCGCCATGGCGGAGCTGTGTCGCTCGGCAACGGCGGCTATGGCAGATTGAGCTTCGGTTTTGTACGTGTCACATGAGCGGTGCGCACAGCCGCAGAAAGCTGTGGAACAGGCGTATGAATATATTGTCACGGCACTGCTCCGGCGTGATCTGCTGGCACTGCTCCAACGTGTTAAGATAGTCCTGCTTGATCTCCGCAACGGCAGGCGAGCCGTAAAGGCAAGCTCCGCACTCAAAATGAGTGTACAGGCTGCGGAAATCGAGGTTGGTAGTGCCGACGGTGGCTATACGGTCGTCCGACACAAACGTTTTTGAATGAATAAAGCCCTTGGAGTATTCGTATATTTTCACGCCTGCCGCGATAAGATCACGGTAATATGAGCGCGTTGTGGTGTGGACCAGACGCTTGTCCGGCGTATGCGGAGTAATTATGCGCACATCGACACCGCTTTTGGCTGCCAGCGTCAGTGCCGAGATCATGCTGTCATCGACTATCAGATAGGGCGTGCTGATGTAGACATAATCACTGGCATGATTCAGGATCTGCAGATACACATGCTCACCCACATTCTCGGAGTCCATGGGGCTGTCACAGTACGGCTGTACAAAGCCCCAGCCTCCCTCATGCTGCGCCGGCTCCGGGAAGTATTCGGGCATATAAGCCGAGAAGTTTTCGGGCGCGTCGGCCGTATTCTTACCGGACAGTGACCACATTTCGAGAAACATGAGCGTCATGCTCCAGGCGGCCGGATCGCGCAGGACAACCGCGGCATCCTTCCAGTGGCCGAAGCGTTGGACGGCATTGATATATTCGTCCGACAGATTCACCCCACCCGTAAAGGCAACAACGCCGTCTATCGAAACGATTTTGCGGTGGTCGCGGTTGTTCTGGATAGTAGACAGCACCGGACGGAAGGGATTGAAAACGGTGCATTTGATGCCGTAACCACGCAGTGTTTTGTGATAGTTTTTAGGTAGCGTCAGAAAACATCCGATATCGTCATACATGACGCGTACCTCGACGCCTTCGCGGACCTTCTCGCGCAGAATGTCGAGTATAGTGTCCCACATAAGGCCTTCGTGAATGATAAAATATTCAAGAAAAATATATCGTTTGGCCTTTTTCAGCTCTCGTATGAGGCAGTCGAACTTCTCCTCTCCGGGTGACAGGTACACCGCCTCAGTTGCGGAATAGACGGGAAAGCCTGCAAAATCCTTAAGATAGCGCAGCTGTGTCAGGTCACGCGGATCAGCTGCGACCGCATCGTTGTAGGCGCTGTCAGTCATTCCGTCAAGCCCATAAAGCGGGCGGGTGTGCTCCGAAAGCTCAGCCTGCCGGCGGTTGAGAAACTTGTTTGAGCTTTGCAGTCGAACGTATAGATAAAGCAGTACACCGAACACAGGAACTGCCAGTATTACAAATATCCATGTCAGCTTATAGGCGCCTTTTTCGCGCCGTGTGAGTATGCAGAGCGACACCACCAGACTGACCACGGTAAGCACGGTGGCCAATATCGAATAGTATTTGTTCCATGCTGTGACCATGAATACAAAAAGAACTATCTGAGCGATGAGCAACAGCGCCACAATAAGCCGGCGGCGCAGTATTATTCTATACCATTTTCTGTTCAATTCAATACCCCCGGGTGTTATATTTTCTGTTGCCGCGCGGTGACGGCGGCCGCTATTGCCGCGGTCACGATTGCCGGGACAAACAGCGCGTATTTGACATAGCCGAAGGTGTCAACGGTGAATATCCCGCGCAAAAACATAAACTCTGGCAGCATGGTTGACTGCCGCAGTATGATCATGACAACGGGGCAAAGGGCAAGCAAGGTCAGCGCAAGAGGATAAATTTGCGGCCTGAACACCCCGACCCATGCCAGCACGGCTGAGGCAACGCACCAAAGTATTGCCGCAAGCAGCGGAAGCACAGCAAATAGAAGATCAGGGCTTGGCAGCATGACATACGCCCCGTTCTCAACAACGGTAATTTGTGAGCACCTCAGCCGGATTGCCGAAACACACACAGCAATATATGCTGCGGCTGCCGGTAACGTAAGCGCGGCGGCGGTGATGCGCAATGCTCTTGCTCCCGGATATGAGACATTTTTCGTCATAATAATCTCCATTCTGCCGCTTTGCGGCAGCACAAATAGTGATCAGTGAATTTTGCCTCGGCAAAATTTGTGCGTGAAAAAGTGTATTTCACTTTTGAGAAAAGCAACTTTCACGCTATCACCTCATGTTATCTCTCCCTTAATATATTACAATATTTCGCCCCCGAATTCAAGTATTTTGACAAAAAATAATTCTGTCGGCACTTACTATACCATCGCAAAAAACCCGGAGCCTTGCGGCTCCGGGAAAAGTGTAATTCAGTATTATTTTTCCGGCACGATAAGTCCGTATGCACCGTCCTTGCGGGTATACACAACACAGGTTTCGCCCGTATCCTGATCCTCAAACATAAAGAACTGATGCCCGAGCAGATTCATCTGCAGAATTGCTTCCTCGGCCGACATGGGCTTGAGGCGAAAGCTCTTTGTGCGGATAATGAACTCGGCGTCTTCCTCAGGCTCCTCCTCAAAATAGGCGGGTGGCGCTTCGTTGAACACTCCGGCGCGCAGGCGCTTGGCAAGGCGTGTCTTGTTCTTTCTGATCTGACGCTCAATAGCGTCAATGGAGCGATCAAGGGCGTTCTGGAAGGATTCGTCATCGATCTCACTGCGGAACAGTGTTCCCGCGGCATTGATGGTAAGCTCCAGATTTTCGCGGTTGCGCTTTTTGCTGAAGGTGACGGTTGCATCGCCCTCCCGCTCAAAATACTTGTCAAGTCTGGCGAGCTTTTTGGCAACCAGCGCCTTGAGATCGTCACTTACCGTGATCTGTCTGCAAACGACTGTGATCTTCATATTCCGACCGTCCTTTCTTGCACTTGCGCCGTGGCGCAAATGCGACCTGAGCGCATTGAATTACACCGGCGGGGTGCTGTGATCAGGTCCTGCTGTTTTTCGGGGTATGACAAAGCACTCTTGCTTTTGTCGTAATTATTATAACATCTTGCTTGAATTTTGTAAAGGGTTTAGTAATAGATTTCATATCTGTAACACAATTTTGTGCAAAATAACAGATTAATAACATTTTTTCGTCACCTGAGCGTCAGTATGATTGACAATTGCCTTTTTAATGGTATAATACTGATGTAGTCAATTTCCGTCAAAGGAGATACCGAAAATGCAGAATATAAAAGCCCGGATAGAGCAGCTGCGCCGCGAGCTTGAGCACCATGCCCGGCTGTATTATGAAAAAGACGCACCCGAGATATCCGATTATGAATACGACATGCTGTACCGGGAGCTGCAGCAGCTGGAGGCCGCACACCCCGAGTTTGCCGACCCGCTCTCACGCACTCAGCGCGTCGGAGGACGCGCGCTGGACAAGTTTGAAAAGGTTGAGCACACCCGGCGCATGGACTCGCTGACCGATGTTTTCAGCTTTGAGGAGCTGGAGCAGTTTCTCACGCATGCCGCCGAGATCATTCCCGGCGCGGAATGGTCTGTGGAACCAAAGATTGACGGGTTGTCGGTGGCGCTGACATACCGCGGCGGCGTGCTGACCCGCGGCGCAACACGCGGTGACGGTCACATCGGAGAGGACGTGACGCAGAACGTGCTGACAATAGAAACCATCCCGCACCGGCTGACCGAACCGCTTGATCTCACCGTCCGCGGCGAGGTTTACATGCCACGGGCCGTGTTCTCACGGTTAAACGAGCAGCGCGCCGCCGGAGGACATGCTCTGTTCGCCAATCCGCGCAACGCCGCCGCAGGATCACTGCGTCAGCTTGATCCCGCCGTTACTGCTGAGCGGTCGCTTGCCATTTTTGTTTTCAATTTTCAGGACGGCAGACTATACGAAGACGGGCACATGCCCGAAACGCATGACGAAACTCTGCGCCGACTTGAGCAGCTGGGCTTTACCGTTATACAACAGCGGCTCGTCACGGCGTCTACGGATAAGATACTGAGCCACATTAACGAGATCGGGCAGCTGCGCGACGCACTCGCATACGACATTGACGGTGTGGTGATAAAACTGAATTCTCTCGCCGGGCGCGATATTCTGGGCGAAGGCACCAACACTCCGAACTGGGCTGTGGCATACAAATTCCCCCCCGAGGAAAAGCAGACACGACTGCTTGACATCACCGTGGCAGTCGGGCGCACCGGCGTTCTTACTCCGGCGGCGGTGCTTGAGCCGGTGAGACTGGCGGGAACCTCGGTCAGCCGGGCCACACTGCACAATCTCGAGTTCATACGCGAGCGCGGAATAATGATCGGTGATATAGTCACAGTACGCAAGGCGGGCGATATAATTCCCGAGGTGGTCTGTGCGCACTCCGACCGGCGCGACGGAAGCCAGCGTGAGTTCAACATGCCGCAGCGGTGCCCGTCCTGCGGCGAGCCGGTATTTTATGATGCAGAGCAAAAAGCGGCTGCAATGTGCACAAATTCGGCCTGTCCGGCACAGCTGTCGCGTTCGATTGAGCATTTTGCATCAAAAGATGCCATGAATATTGACGGGCTCGGTCCGCAGATCGTAGAGCTGTTGCTGCGGCAGGGGTTGATTGCCGATGCGGCTGATCTGTATCGTCTCACCCCCGACCAGATAGCGCCGCTTGAGCGCATGGGGGACAAATCGGCACAAAATTTGGTTGACGCTATCGAGCGGTCAAAATCGGCCGGACTTGAGCGATTGATCTACGCGCTGGGTATTCGCAACATCGGTCAGGTGGCAGCCGTTGCGCTTGCCGCACGTTACAGAACGCTGGAGGCATGTATGACGGCGACAGTCGAGGAGCTGTGCGCGATACCGGATTTCGGCACGATAACTGCGGAATGTGTGGTGAACTATTTCACACACCCGCAAAATATTGAGCTGTGTCGGCGGCTTGCCGATGCCGGTGTACTGACCGGGAGCGTCGCAGCGCCGGTCGGCGACAAGCTGGCGGGGCTGACGTTTGTTCTGACCGGAACACTTGCTACCATGAGCCGCGACCAGGCCGAGGCAAAGATCAAGGCTCAAGGCGGCAAATGCACCGGATCGGTGTCCGGGCGGACGTCCTATGTGGTGGCTGGGGAAGCCGCCGGCTCAAAGCTGACAAAGGCTCAAGCGCTTGGTATCACGATTATCGATGAAGCCGGATTGCTTAAGATGCTTGAGGATAAATGACCTGGCGGCTGAGTGTCCGTCAGCGCCCGGTCTGAATACAAAAATCACTTTGCTGCACTCAAACAGCAAAGTGATTTTTGTATATAGACAGATACTTTGTCCTCGGAGGGCATGGTAATATCGTCCTGCAAGGCGATACCATCATAGCCTCAAAAAGCGAAAATTTATCTGTTATCCTGAAGTGCGCGGCGGATCTTCATCATTTCCTTCATGCGCAGCTCGGTGTTGAGTATCTTTTTGCGTATACGCAGATTTTTCGGAGTAACCTCAAGCAGCTCGTCATCTCCGAGAAATTCAATTGCCTCCTCAATGGAGAAGATCAGCGGCGGCGTCAGCAGCAGCTTTTCATCGGCGCCCGACGAACGGATAGCCGTGAGATGCTTCTCCTTGCAGGGGTTGACGGCAATATCGTCTAACTTTGGGTTCTCACCGACGACCATACCCTCATACACCTTGACCTGCGGCCCTACAAACAGACGTCCGCGCTCCTGCGTGTTGAACAGACCGTACCGCGTTGTCTCGCCTTCCTCGGACGCGATCAGCGAGCCGGTGAACCGGCGTACTATCTCGCCGCGGTACGGCTGATAGCCGTCAAAAATGGTATTGATAACACCCTCTCCGTGCGTGTCGGTCATAAACTCCGACCGGTAGCCGAACAGGCAACGTGACGGGATGGAATAAATAATTCTCATGCGCGTGTTGAGCGGCATCATCTCAATAAGCTCGCCCTTGCGCTGATTTAGCTTGGCAACGACCGCGCCGACATAGTCGTTGGGCACGTCTATCGTCACCTTTTCAACCGGCTCACATTTGACACCGTCTATCTCGTGATACAGTACGCGGGGATTGGTGCAGGCAAACTCATAGCCCTCGCGGCGCATGGTTTCAATGAGTATGGACAGATGCATCTCACCGCGGCCCGCCACCTTGAACTCGTCGGTCGTCTGACCGTCGGATACTCGCAGTGATACGTCCTTGAGCAGCTCACGGTAAAGTCTGTCGCGTAGCTGACGGGAGGTGACAAACTTGCCCTCCTTGCCCGCAAACGGACTGTCGTTAACACAGAACGTCATCTCCATGGTAGGCTCGCTGATCTTGACGAACTCAACCGGCTCAGGCTGTCCGACGCTGGTTATGGTATCGCCTATAGTAATATTCTCGGCGCCCGAGAAACATACAATATCTCCCACCATGGCAGACTCGACCGGTACCCGCGTCAGTCCGTCTATCTGATATATCGAAACCACCTTGCTGCGTTTGGGCGCTTCCTTGGAGTGATAGTTGCATATCATGCCCTCCTGCCCCTGACGCAGACTGCCGCGCTCTATCCGGCCGATGCCGATACGTCCGACGTAATCATTATAGTCGATCGAGGATACAAGCAACTGAAGGCCGCCGTTCTCATCGCCTTCGGGTGCGGGAATATAGCTCAGTATGGTTTCGAACAGCGGAGTCAGGTCGGTCAGAGGTCCGTCGGGATCAAGCGACGATGTTCCGTCACGCCCTGAACAGAATACAAACGGGCTGTCCAGCTGTTCGTCGCTGGCATTGAGGTCGATGAGCAGCTCGAGCACCTCGTCCATAACCTCGTGCACGCGGGCATCCGGCTTGTCCACCTTGTTTACGACAACAATGACCCGGTGATTAAGCTCCAGTGCGCGCTGCAGCACAAAACGCGTCTGCGGCATAGGGCCTTCCGCCGCGTCGACCAACAGCAGCACGCCATTGACCATTTTGAGCACACGCTCGACCTCTCCGCCGAAATCGGCGTGGCCGGGGGTATCGACAATATTGATCTTCACACCCTTATAATGGACAGCGGTATTCTTTGCGAGAATGGTGATCCCGCGCTCACGCTCTATAGCGCCCGAATCCATAACACAGGTGGTCGTGACCTGATTTTCACGGTATATACCGCCCTGCTTGAGCATCTGATCGACCAGCGTGGTCTTTCCGTGGTCGACGTGCGCGATTATGGCGATATTTCTTAAATCTTCTCTTTTCATACTGTATATTCTCCATTGGGATTTTCAACAACTATTTATTATAGCATATATTTTTTATTTTGTAAACAGAAAAATCATATTATTTGGAATTTTGATAAAAAATGACACAGACTTTTTTCTGCACGACATTTTTGTTTGACAACTCCGCACCGATATGGTATACTGAATCACACAAAGACCGAAAGGACTACCGCCATGCTCCAGACAAGACTTATATCTTCACTCGATAAATGCTTTCCTGAAAGCTCCCCGCTTTCATTTGAACCTCTGACACGTCTGTCGGCGTTGCGCGGCGAGACAGTGTCATTCCAGCTGGTTATGCGCGATGACGATCCCGCCGCCCCGCACCGCCGCTGGGCCGCACCACGGCTTGACGGTGATCTTGCCGCTTTCGCAACACTGCGAAGCGTAGAATACATACCGTCGCTCATGCCCGTCTATCCCTCGCCGAGCCGCTCGGACGACGGATATTTAAAGAAAGAGCCGGGACTTTATCCCGATCTGCTCGCTCCGCTCGGCACCGGCTACGGCAACGGCGCTCACATTGCCGTGTGCTCGTTTCAGACGCGGGCGCTGTGGGTCACGATCCGCCTGCCCGATGACCTTGCCGCCGGCGACCACAGCATATCAGTCAGCCTGCACGACGGAGCTGAGCTGTCGCGCGACACACTGACAGTTCACGTTGTCCCGGCAAGCCTGCCCGCCTCAGATCTGCCGTTTACCCAGTGGTTCCACTGCGACTGTCTGGCACAGTATTACCGCGTACCCGTATTTTCGGAGGAACATTGGCGCATAATCGAAAACTTTGCCCGTGTAGCCGTCAGCGCCGGCATCAATACACTGCTCACGCCGATATTCACGCCGCCGCTTGACACCGGAATAGGCCACGAACGGCTGACCGTTCAGCTGGTCGGCGTGCGCCGCCGCGGCGTACAGTACAGCTTTGACTATTCCCTGCTCGACCGCTGGATCGACATGTGCCGCCGCATCGGTATTCGCTATTACGAGATCAGCCACCTGTTCACACAGTGGGGGGCCTCGCACGCCCCCAAGATCATGGCGGACGACGAGGGCGAATACCGCCGCATATTCGGCTGGGACACCGATGCAGCCGAAGGTGAGTATCCCCGCTTCCTGCGCATTTTCCTGCCCGATTTCATAGCACACATGAAATCAATGGGCGAGGACGGCAAATGCATCTTTCACATCTCGGACGAACCGAACCGCGACAATCTCGAGCAGTACACCCGCTCGCGCGCCGTGGTTTCCGACCTGCTTGAAGGGTATACGGTTATGGATGCGCTGTCCAACCTCGAATTCTGGAAAAACGGCGTCGTAACCACGCCGGTCGTGGCTGTAAACCATATACAGCCATTTATCGATAACAATGTCCCCAACCTTTGGGCATATTACTGCTGCGGGCAGGATGTCGGCGTATCAAACCGCTTTTTTGCAATGCCCGGCGCCCGCACACGCTTCATCGGCTGGCAGTTATACAAATACAACATCGCGGGATTCCTACAGTGGGGTTACAATTTCTACATGAACCAGGGATCATATGACGAGGTCGACCCGTTCAGCGACTCAACCGCACAATATTTTGTACCGTCCGGAGACGCATATTCGGTCTATCCCGCCCCCGACGGCACGGCGTGGGAATCCCTGCGCCAGGTCCAGTTTTCAGAGGCACTGCAGGACAGACAGGCCGCACTGCTGTGCGAGGGGCTTGTCGGTCGCGACCGTGTGCTCGGCGCGCTCGAGGACATCTGCGGTGACATTGTGTTCTCAAGGTGCGTCTGCGACAGTGCTACGGCACTGCTGCTCCGTGAAAAGATCAACTGTCTGATCGAACAGAATATCTGATCTCAGCCCTCTCGCCCTGCCCCGTACGCAATCGTACGGGGCAGGGCCTTTTTTGGCTTGCGCCGCATATAAATGATAAGGAAGACATCTTCAATATGATAAAATAAAGGCAGGTAACTAGCGTGAAAGTTGCTTCCATTTAAAAGTGAAATACACTTTTTCACGCACGAATT
>URHI01000045.1 GCA_900547565.1 uncultured Eubacteriales bacterium
CGTGCCTTATCATTATTATCAATGCCGGAGGTGCGCTCTTTTACCATGTTGAAAATCTGCTCACTGTAGCTTTTGACGATGTCAGCGCGGTTATTGTCCGGGAACATCTGCGAGAGCAGCGCTATCCACTGATTGAGCGTTTCGATAGCATTGTAACCCCAGTTGTTGGCTGAGATACCAACGGCGTTGAAGCCAGCAGTGCGCAGTGTTTCGCCCTGTTTGGTATTATTTGCACTGTAGAACACGACGTCGGGCTGCAATTTGGCCAATTCCTCAGTGTTGACCTGGTTGCCGGTCATGAAGTCGGTTTTTGCGTCAAGAATTTCGGGATAGAGCTCGGACAGCAGGCCGTTCTTGGCGGCGGCCATGCTGGTCGGTGCAATTCCTATCAGCTTGTCTGCTGAGTCAAAGAAAACGGTCAGCACAGATGGCAGCGGAAATATGTCGCACACCACAACGCGCTTGATATCGCGCGGAACTGTGACGGTGTTGTTGCCGTGGTCAACTATGGTAATTGTGTCGGTGTTGTTTTCCGGGGTATCGTCGGGATTGTTTTTTGCGCAGGCGGCGAGGCTTATAAGCATCAGAACGCACAGTAGTACGCAGAGAAGTTTTTTCATGGGTTTGACTCCTTTATATTTTAAAATTTTTTATAAGATCGGGTATGCTTTTTCGGAATATCCTGCCTGAAAATGCCTCATGCGGCAACGGAATAAAATCGGCATGCGGCGGAACTATCGGTCTGTACAGCGGGTCGGCGATGACCATACTTGCCCCCACAAGTGCGGCCTTGATGTCCTGTTCATCGTCGAGCGCGGAGTCTCCGGATGACAGCAGCCCTGCAGGAATTTCAAGCGGACATATGACACGCACCTGCTCACCCGTAGCGAGATGCCGTGCCGCTGCCAGAGAACGTGACATTACCCCCTCGCCGATGATAACCGTTTGCGCATCAGCAGGGGGAGTATAGTCGCCGAATGCAGCGACTGTTGCATTGGCTGTGTCATCACTATAAGCACCGGGATCAGTTTTTGCTGCCGTATCTAACATGCCAATTATTTTATCGGAAAACATTTTTCCGTACGGTGTGCCGATCACGTAAGGCGTTCCGAATTTGCGGCGCAACAGCTCTGCCGTCTCAAGCCCCACGGCTGATACGACCAGATTTACCTGCGCCGCAGCAGCGTCGGACAGCTGTTCCGGAGTGCTGTTCATTGCCCAAGTTGAGATCACACAAAATCCGTGCGATGTCAACAGCTGTTGCATGGATTCTGCTGAGCTGCCAACCGAAAAGTCAAGCGGAGTGACGCCCAGGATATTCACTCCTCCCGGTATTATGTCGTTGCACGGTCGGACAAAGCGGTCGGCATATGCGGCAAGTGCCATTCCGGCGCCGCTTACATATGAGTGCATACCGTTTGTCTGAAAGCCGAAGCAGGGAATACCCGTCCGGTTTTCGATATCAGCGGCGATTGCCGGAATATCACAGCCTGTCATCATGGGAATGGGAGTCCCGGCCACGGCAATGAAGCGCGGAGAGAGCTGAGCTGCGGCATCGGCAATGTCGTGTATCAGCTTTTCATCGTCGCCCATTATCGCCTCGATCTCGGACAGCCCTGATATGAAAACCAGGCTGTCGTGGTCATACCAGCGCGGCTCATCGTGAGTATTGTAGGTGGAATTGCAGCCGGAGGCGTCATGCATTACGGTCATGCCGCCCAGCTCAAACAGTGCCGAGCAAACACCAGATACGTCGGCGGTGTATGTTGAAATTATTGTTTGA
This sequence comes from uncultured Eubacteriales bacterium, assembly GCA_900547565.1. Classification (GTDB taxonomy): domain Bacteria; phylum Bacillota; class Clostridia; order Oscillospirales; family CAG-272; genus UMGS1002. The sequence goes on from URHI01000045.1 coordinate 1,784, forward strand.
GTTTGTTTCATATGCAGCATGAGCACCCCCAGCCCTTTTGTTGTATGCAGGCCGCGGCATTGCGACTGACATTTACGGCCTCCTCCATAAGGCCTGCCATACGTCGGATCCCGTCAAAGCCATACATTCCGGCGCCTTCGACTATGTCGACAAAATTGTTAGTTCCGATGAAATAAGCAGCTTTTTGCCCGATGGCGAGCATTGGCCTGCCGGTAGTGCGCGGCATGACACGCATTTTGACCTGAACCGTCGCGTAAACCTTGAGCTCCGGTGCGTTTTGGCACAGCCAGTCGAACTCGTCCCGTTCATCCTGACGGAATGAATCGGCATACAGCCTTGTGACGGCAAACCCGTGCTCGAGCAAAAGCCGTGCAAGACTTAGAGGTGCCGGAACAGCAGTGTAATCAATGGCTATCGGCATATCGCCGACTGTATCTTTTGCGCGCTCAAGCGCTTGCATGGCCTCGGCACGGTCGGCGGTGTCGTCGTAATCAATACCGAGCACCACGGCAAGGCGGTTCAACTCGCGGCTGATTTTGTCGGGATTAAACGAGAGCGGCAGGTAAAGCTGCGGCTGACCGAGCCGGTCTCGCAGTGCGTCGGCTGCGGCACGTGCGGCGGGAATATATGAGATATTCATTGCCGAGCGTGCCATTTGCTGATATTCTTCGTACGAAGCACAGCGTGTTATCTCACGCAGAGCCCAGCCGGCGCGGCGTATAAGGCGGCACAGCTCGGAGCTGTCAGCAGTGGAAAAATTATTGCCTACTATGTTGACGGTTTTTGGCTCGAACTGTATCGGCTTGAGCAGGCTGTAAAGCTGTCGGCGCATAAGCTGGTCGGGGGTAAGCCCGCTTTTGCGCATTATGGGGTTCATATAGCAGTCGGTAAAATCAACTTGGGGAAAGCGCCGACGAAGCTCTGCATAGCACATGTCGGTGTCACACCCCATGAAATGATGTATGCAGCTGGTGTAAAGTAGTACCGCGGGAGGTAGGGACGGCAGTTTGTTCAGAATATCTGTGACTCCTTCGATTATGAGTTCTTCCATGTTGCCGTCAAGTACGTTGTTTTCTTTTATGGTTATGGTGGAAAAGCGGTCAGACATGCCCATTTCGGCAGCTGTAAGCACCACACCTCTAAGGCAGTTTGCTGCACATACAAATATTTCATGCGCTCCCGGGATTAGCATGCCGGTATGTACTATGTTCCAGACTCCGCGTGCCGGTGCGCTGTATTCCAAGCCTGAAGCAAACGGTGCAGGGAAGGCAGCAGATGCTATCGGAACCGCGGCCCCTGTTTCGTCAAATTGACCTATACGTTTCAGCATAATGCCACCCCGCATATGCTGCATATGCTTTGTGCCAGACAGCGGTATTCATCAGCCATGGGACTGTCGGGAAATGCCTCAATGACGGTTTTTTTCAGCTCATCGGCCGCCTGCACCGTTTCGCTGAACGACAGACGGCCCGCAATGACGGTGTTTATGTCTCCGGCCAGCTCTTCAACCTTTTCAAGCTCGTTGCGCACGTTGCGGCAGTTGAGTATCAGCCCTCCAAGCGTAGCATATCCGCGTCCTTTGAAGTTATCGATCGCCATGGCAATATTGGCTGCGGCATGTATAGCCATGTTTTCTCCTGATGTTATAATAAACACGCGGTCGGCATACCCTGTCCGCATGGGCATGGCAAAGCCTCCGCAGACCACGTCCCCCAGCACGTCGTAAAACACTATATCGGGATGGTATGCCTCATAAGCACCTTTTTCGCTGAGCTTTTCCAGCGCCGCGATTATACCGCGTCCTGCACAACCGAGTCCCGGAAGAGGGCCACCTGCTTCCGCGCAGATAACGCCGCCGTAGCCTGTGCGGACCATGTCGTCCAATGTAAAATTGTTGCCGTGGCGGCGTATGAGATCAAGTGCGGTATTTACGCGCTCGCCGTGTAATAGATTTACCGTTGAGTCGGCCTTGGGATCGCAGCCTATCTGCATGACGCGCAGGCCACGGTCAGCCAGGGCCGCAGAGAGGTTTGATACCGTGGTGGATTTTCCGATGCCGCCCTTGCCGTAGATCGCTATTTTTATCATGATTTTTTTCCTTCCCCGAAGTCGCCACGTCCCGACACGACCTCGTATCCTATCTCGTTCATCTGGTGACGTAGCAGTTGAATGCTGTGCGCAGCATCGCAGTCGACCCCGGTCTTGTTATCGTAAAGCAGATATTTTTTTCTGACCGGCATGGGCGACAGGTTGGGCATGACAACATTGCAACCTGCCAGCACGCCGGCTTGACGCCCGCATTTGTCGACGGTGCCCAGTGCCGTTGTTGCCGGGAGCAGAACATTTGGCAGCATCAGCCGCGTCAAGCTGAGCAAAAACAGCGTTAGTGCACCGCTGCCGGCAGGGTATGCTCCGAACGGTGTGTCGCGGTGCGGTATGAAAGGCCCTATTCCAACCATATGAGGGCGGAAGGAGGCGAGAAATTCCATGTCCCGGGCCAGTGTCTCCGATGTCTGATACGGTGAGCCGACCATCATGCCGGCGCCTGTCTGGAATCCTATCTCGCGCAGGTCGTGCAGACAGCGCATACGGTTGTCGTATGACATACCGGACGGGTGAAGCGATGCGTAATGAATTTTGTCCGAACTTTCGTGCCTCAAAAGGTAGCGGTCGGCGCCCGCGCGGAACAGTGCCTCGTAAGATTTACGGCTTCTTTCGCCTACCGACAGCGTGATGGCACAGTCGGGATATGAGGCGCGTATGGCGCTGACGATCCCGACAAGCCGCTCGTCATTAAAATATGAGTCCTCGCCGCCTTGAAGCACGAATGTGCGGTAGCCTAAGGCGTAGCCCTGCTCACAGCATTCCATTATTTCATCCTGGGTCAGGCGGTAGCGCGACAACGCGGTGTTTGAGCGTCGTATACCGCAGTATAAGCAATCGTTTTTGCATATATTGGTAAATTCTATTATACCGCGGAAGTATATGCGCCGTCCGAAATGAGATATCGCTGTTTCGCGTGCCAGCATGGCGGCATAGGCGTCGTCATCCGGAGTGTGAGTATCGAGCAGTGTCAGCCATGATTCATGCGGCAGCATACCTGTGTCGGCAAGTCTGTCGATAATGGCGGAATTGGGTGAGACTGTTGTGCTTTTCATGCTTGTTCTCCTTTGGCGTAAGTCGCTTTGACGCTGACACCGGGTATACGATTCATGCTGTCTGCCAGAGCCTTGATCTCGCTCGGAGGTGCTTTGATAATCAGGTTTATTATGTTGAAGCCGTCCTCGCGCAAAGGCATGCCCATGCGACCTATGATATGGGGCGCGGCAGTGTGTATCAGGCCGTTTATGTCGGTTGCCGCCGAGCCGTCCGGAAGTATGACGGACAGCGTTGCAACAACCGGAGTGTTTGTTGTGTCAGTTGATCGTGCTGCTGTGCTTCGGTCGATCGATATGGCTACGACATCACGGTAGACATTTGAGTCAGTCTCAATTTCTCCTATGACGGCATTAACTCCGAAAAAGCGGCGTATGTTATGCTCTGTGACTACTGCGGCGGTAGGGCCGTATTCGGTAATACCGCCGTGACCAAGCAGTAGCGATTTGTCGGAGCGGCGCAGTGCGTGGGATGGATAATGCGTGTTGAAAATGCATGCCATACCGCTACGCGCCAGCTCCGAGATGGTATCGAGCACCAGTAGCTGGTTGCGGAAATCAAGATTGGATTCAGGCTCATCAAGCACAAGCAGCTTAGGCTGTGCCGCCATGGCGCGGGCGATCAGCACCATTTGCAGCTCTCCGCCACTCAGCTCACTGCAGCTGCGATGCCGAATGTTATCAAGGCGCATTCTGGAGATAGTACTGTCGGCAATATCGTAGTCTTCTTTTGAAGGCGGCTCGAGAGCTCCGCGGTAAGCCGTCCTGCCAAGCAGTACCGTATCCTCAACGCTATAGGGTGAGATGGTCTGACGTGCCTGCGGTACATAAGCTATCTGCTGCCACAGCTCACGCGGTGGGATATGGCGTATGTCGCGGCCGTCAAGCAGGGAAGTGCCGGACTCCCACCTTAGCATTCCGAGCGCGCAACGCAAAAGCGTTGTTTTGCCTGAACCGTTCGGGCCGAGTACGGTCATTACATCACCGGCTGATATATCAATGTTTACATTGTGCAGTATTTTGTTTTCTGTGACTTTATATTTGAAGCTGCCGTTACTGATTTCAAACTTCATAGACTCCAACCTCCCTTACGGCGCAGCAAAACAATAAAGAACGGCGCCCCGATTATTGCTGTCAGGATTGAGATGGGAATTTCTGATGCTGTCAGCGTTCTTGCCACTGTGTCGACAGCCATCATGAATGAAGCGCCGATGCTGATACATGCGGGAATGAGATATTTGTGGTTGTTTCCGAACAGCATGCGGCAGATGTGCGGGACCAGCAGTCCTACCCAGCCGACTTGCCCGCACATGGATACTGCCGATGCGGTCATTCCGGCAGCACACACTACGGCAACGCCGCGTAAAAGCTTTATATTAGTGCCGAGCGAGCGTGCCTCGTCGTCTGAAAGCGGAAGCAGGTTGAGCCGCCAGCGCAGTGCCACCAGCACGCAAAGACATACGACGATCACGGGTGCTCCCAGCACCAGCGATTTATACCCCGATGCACTGAGACTGCCCATGAGCCAGTATGTAATTGCAGGCAATTGCGATTCGGTATCGGCCAGGTATTTGACCAGTGAAACGAGCGCAGAGAACAGTGAGCTTATCATGATACCGGAAAGTATAATTGAGGTTTTGTTGCCGGTGCGGCTGCCGCTGAGTCCTGTTAGTACGATGGCAAGAATACCGAAGGCAAACGCCACTGCCTGTACCCACGGCATAGCAAGTCCGAGCAACAGTGCCACTGCGGCACCGAAGCTGGCGCCCGAGGCAACGCCAAGAGTGTCGGGAGTTGCCAGCGGATTAGAGAACATACTCTGAAACACGCATCCTGACACTGCAAGGCCTGAACCGACAGCCGCCGCCGTGAGTATGCGCGGCAGTCGCTGTACCCACAGCACGGATTCCTTGAGTCTTCCCAGGTCGTGTCCGAACAATGATGCAAATACCTCGGCAGGAGTGATGTGCATTCGTCCGATACACAGGCATATAAGCGCTGTCAGCACCGGAAGTATGACCAGCGCCAGTATGCCCCATATATTCATTTTCTTGGCGAAAGAGCTTTTCATTATTTACCTCGCAGATATAAAAATTGCCGTATTCCTGACAGAATACGGCAAAAAAGCGCTGATACGACAGCACAGCTTGCAAAACGTATGCTTTCACCTCAATCTCAATTTCGGTGTCAGGATTTGTTTTACCAGTATTATTATGATTTTTCAGCGGGCATCAGTCGGTGTCGGAGGCATTTGAGTAGGCGGTTTTGACAGTCACGCCGTTCAGCCGCCCGATCTTACCTGCCAGCGTGTTTATTACGTCCTCAGGCGCATCGAGTGCAATGCTGATGATGTTGATTCCGCGTTTTTTGTACGGCAGCCCCATTCTTCCGAGAATGTAGTCACCGGAATCGTGAAGAAGATCGTTGAGCTTGCTTACTGACTCGGAATTTTCAACGATTATTGCCATAACGGCGACTCTTGATTTCATAATTGTGACCTCTGTGCCTTTTGTTTGTTAATATCTTATCATATATCGGCTTGAAAGTCAACAATTTGCACTGAAATATTCAGCCGCAGACTCAATATCGTGCCGGATTGCAGCTGCAAGTTCTTCGGCGGAGTTGAAGCGTTGTTCGGGTCGCAGACGCAGGTGAAGCTCGGTGCGTATTGTTTTGCCGTACAGATCGGCGCAAAGACCGATTATGTGCGTTTCGCACAGCACCGGATCGCCGTCTCCGAATGTCGGGCGGCAGCCGACGTTTGACACGGCCGCATATGATACGCCGTCTATAATGCAGCGGCTCGCATATACTCCTGCGGCAGGCACCAGAAATCCCGGTTCAAAATGCTGATTGACAGTTGCAAAACCAAGCCCCGAACCGACACCGTGACCGTGTTGTACGGTATTTTCAATGCTATACGGTCGGCCGAGCATACGCGCGGCCGACTGCATGTCGCCGTCCGTAATTGCGCTGCGTATTGCCGTTGAGCTGACTATGTTTCCGTCGACACGCACCGGTTCGACCGTCACCGAGTGTCCGTTCATAAGCTCGTACAGCTGTGTGCTGTCACCGGAACCTCTGCACCCAAATCGGAAGTTGTAGCCGCATACCGTCATGATACAGTGGTATTTTTCGATCAGTACCTCGCGCACGAATTTCTCGGGAGGCATGTCCATGACATCGGCGAAATCCAGCGTTATTACGAATTGCATGCCGGCTTTCCGTATCAGCTTCTCGCGCATTTCTCCATTGGTTATTCGCGGGGGTGGGTCGGAGCGCAGGTAGGCGTAGGTTGGTTGAGTGAATGTCAGTACCCCGCAAACAGGGGGCGTGGAGTCGTTATCCTGTCCGGAAACGCAGGAGTGACTTATCATATCATCTCTGATTTGCAGCGCACGTTCAAACAGTGCGCGATGACCGAGATGCACGCCGTCAAAATTCCCGAGACAGATTATACGCGGATTATTGGTGTTCATCAAGTCCAAGATAGCTGCTTACCAGCTCGCACAGCAGCTTGTCCCTGTCGATGCGGCGGATAAGCCCGCGGGCATTGTTGTAATTTGTGATATATGTGGGGTCCTCCGACAGAATATATCCGACTATCTGATTTATCGGATTGTACCCCTTTTCAACCAGCGCGTCGTAAACCTGGCGCAGAATTTCACGGGAGCTTTGCGGCTCTTGCTTGGGCGCGGGCGAGAGTATATTTTTTTTATCGTCTATTATCATTACGCTACCTCGTGGATATATTTACTTTATTATATACCATATGTACCCCGATTTCAAGAGTAAAGTGCGATTTTTAGGACGGAGTGTTGATTAAAAACCAAGCCGCAGCACGTCTTATTATGCAGGCGTACCGCGGCATATGCATTATTTAATTTGATTTTGTTACCATGCTGCACATCTGCGACAGCACCGAGCAGTCAACAACGTAGACAAGCACCGAATCCGGCAGACCTACGTAGACGCCGCCGTTTCCGTCGGCATAGCCCAACAGAAGCTCGAAATCTGCGTCAATAGTCACGTCGGTTGATACACCGGTTTGCGAATTTGTGACGGTTTTGGTATCGGTGTAGGATACTGTGATAGTTGTGGGTTCGGATAAACCGAAGCTCTTGCGGTCCTCCTGTGAGAAGCCGACGGGATTCTCGAGCTTCATGTCGGAAAACATGGTTCCGAGTTTTGAGGCCAACTCAACTGACAGCGCACTTTCCTCACCGGAGTTGTTTGAAACATACCACGCATCAAGTCCCTCGTCGGTGTGACAGCGGTACATGATGTCCTCAGTAGGAGATGTGATGTGTATGCTCGATATACTGTTTTCCGCAATGGTCGGGATAACGTCATCCTTGATCATCTCAAGCGGAGTGTGAGTAAAGTTTTTAGGTATGTCGGCATCGACCAGATAGACGGTGTTCACATCAGATGATGACATAAAATAGTATTGCCCTGTAAATGAATTAAGTGTTCCGAAGCTGAAGGTCTGCGTGCTGTAGGTGTTATCGGATACCGTAATTTCAAGCCATGGAGAGTTGAGTCCGTAGGTGCCGAGCTCGGAAGAACTGACTTTGAGCTTGAGCTCGGTCGTTACATTTTGCAGTGATGATGCCATGACAGCAAAATAATTGTTGTCAAGCGGCAGAGCAGGGTTATCGGTCCACAGCCAGTGTGTCTCATCAGTGCTGAGTGAGAAGCTGTAAACTTCATTCCCGCTGTTGTATTTCAGCGCGTACATTGTGTTGATGTCGATCTGTGCGGCGGTGTAGTTTGTTTCTATCTGATCGGTCGTAGTGTCGTTTGTCGGGAGATCCGGGCGTTTTTCGGCGGTTACCATCACCACAATGACATATATAACGCCGAGCACTGCAAGCGATCCCAAAAGAATTAACAATTTGAATAAACGTTTCATTATTCAGGCTTCCTGACTGTGATTATTTCCGTAAACGGATTCAGCGCTTTCTGCGCTTTACCCATACCACAATCCCCGCAGTGAGAATTATTCCGGGAATGAGCACTGTGAAAACAATACTCCACACCCTGACCGAGGATTCTGTGAGTCCGTCAAGTATGGGTTCTGAAACTGACGGCCCTTCTACAGTCGCAAGCTCAGATTCATAGCTTTCGTTCATCCAGTAAAGGGAGTAGAAGAAGTAATAATAATTGCCGTATGATGATGATGCCGCGGTTTCGTCCGTAAAGGCTTCTGAGGAGGAATACCACACTATCTGCGTGTTGCCATTGTCAGTAGGCTTGGAAACGGCTGCACCTACGGACATTGCGCCGGAATCTCCTTTGACACCGTCCAACATAGTATATGCCGAGTCTGATGTCGTAAGAAGCGAGGTAACCTCTGCTCCTCCGGTATCGTCGGAAATGGATATTCCGTGCGCTTTGGGCATATATGCGTTGAATTTGGTGAGTGCTGAGGTTATTTGATGTGACGTGTTGACAGACGGCTTGATATTATATGCATTGTCCTTGTAGTATGACGCATTGCCTTCGTATATTATGCCGTCAACGGGACTGAGTCCGTAATCTGACATTATCGACATTAGATTTTTGAACGACGTGTTTTCAGGTGAGGTGATGAGCATTAGATTGCCGCCGTTTATCAGATAATCGCGAAGCAGCGATGCCTCGGATGCAGTCAGGTCAAATTTCGGCGTGTTTATTACCACGCAGTTAGCGTCCCGCGGTACAGCATCGGCCAGTGTAAGCATTTCATATGAAATATTGTTTTGTGAGATGAATCCCAGCAACGTTTCGGAAAAACTCTGCTCACCGTGCCCCTCCATGATATAGACATGTGGAATGCTTTCGAGAGTTACGTATTCAATAGCCTTTGTGATTATATCGTCTCCGTAGAAATACTGCTCTGTGGCATATCCGTTGCTTTCGGCGTAATAGAAGTAGGTGTAATATGATTCGTAGACGCTGTATGGAACCATGCCGAGTCCGTAGCTCTGGTCAAGCATGGAATTATAGTAGTAAAAAAGCTCTGTGGCATCTATAATTTTGTAGCGGTGATTGCTTTCAACGATAAGGCTGTAGTTTGCGGGTTGTTCATCCGCTTCTGTCAGATATTTGTCAAGCGCAGAGGGATCTTTTACCGGATCTACGGTATTCAGCTTTAGACGTGATGACAGTGATACGTATTTGCCGAGAAAGGTCTCAAGCTTGCTTTCCGTATTACCGCCCTGGCATATCCAGCGGATATTGACATCTTCTTTCAGTCCGGACAGATATTTTTGCGTACTGTCCGAGATCGTGTAGAATTTGTTTGCGCTGGTGTCGAATGTTGTGATCGATGCCGGCAGCAGATTTACCAAAAGATTTACAATAATTATCACTGCAAGTACAATAGCGCTTACAACAAACGTGTATGTACCCATTTTTGCAGTCTTGCCGAAGCGGGGACGCTTCACGGCGTTATTCTGATTACTATCCATTGTCACACCCCCTCAGTTCCAGCGGCGTCTGTCCAATGACTGAACGCACAAAAACAGGAAATACACTGTCACGGATACGAAGAACACTACTGTTTTAAGATCAAAATTTCCGGAATTGAGATCATAAAAACGGTCATACAGGGAAAGATATCCAAGTAACTTGGGCAGTAGTCCTTCAAACAGCGTACCCTTGAAATAATACACAGCACACGTGGGTATGATCATGACTGCGGCCGATATCACACCTATGTTGGAGCTTTTTGTAAGTCGCCACATCAGCACCGCCAGAAGCGCTTCAAGTATGATAAAACCGATAAACGAAGCCAGTGCCGATGAGGGTATAAGGGCGATCATCAGCGGAAGCATCAGCAGAAACAGCAGTACTCCGACGCATATGAGCGCCGAGATCAGCGGGCTTTCGGTAAGTGACGAGATGAACATGCAAATAGCGATAAGTGCTATGCCAAGCAAAAACAGTGCCAAAACCGCGCTGTAGCTTGCACCGTAATACATGTGACCGTATGCACTGAGTATTATGGGGTAAAGCAACATGATGGCGATCGGAATCGCCAGCACTGCTACAATGGCCAAAAACTTGCCGAGTATTATTTCGCTTGTTTTTATCGGAAGTGAGAAAAGCAGCTTGTCTGTCCGGTTATTACGATCCTCAGACAGCGACCTCATGGTCATTATCGGGATGAACACCAAAAAAGCAATTCCCGTGAGCTGTATGGCGTACTGAAAGGAGGAGTAGCCGATCACAAGATTATAAATCGTGACGCATATGCCGGTGAACAGCAACAGTACCGTGATGCAGATTTCACCGGTCACGTTCTGCATGAGCGATTTTAATTCCCGCTTGAATATTGCAGCCATTATTTATCGTCCTCCTTTGTATCACTGTCGGCAGTGCCGGAGCAGTCTGAATTGTCAGGAGCTGTGTCATATGAAATGTCCGAGCCGGAGGTGTCGTCCGGAGCATTTGCGGTGTCCGCCTGCAGTTTGTCAGATTCCTCGGCGCCGGCGGCAGGATCAGCCTCGGGAACGGAGTCGGTGAGCGCTAAGAATATGCTTTCAAGCGATGATACCTCGCGCTCCATGGCTATCATAGCACAGCGCTTTTCGGCCATTGCAAAGAACAGCGTATCGCGCAGGTCGGTGTCGCGCTCAACTTCAAGCCTGTAGTCGTGGACGCCGTCTTCCGGACAGGCGAGCGTTTCAATTGTATGTATGCCGTCGATGCCGTCAAGCACTGCAAGAATGGCGCTCTCGTCACCCCGTACGGATATATGCAGGTGGTCGTATGGACTGACACGGCTGTTTAGGTTGGCAAGTGTATCATTGGCAACGATGTTGCCGTGACTGATGATTATGACGTTTTCGCACACCGCTGAGACCTCAGCCAGTATGTGACTGCTGAGTATAACGGTCTTGTTTTCTCCGAGCGTGCGGATAAGATCGCGTATCTCAATGATCTGCTTTGGATCAAGTCCGACAGTAGGCTCGTCCAGTATGATTATATCCGGATTGCCGAGCATTGCCTGCGCTATGCCTACTCTCTGACGGTAGCCTTTTGACAGATTGCGTATCAGTCTGTCGCGCACGTCCTCCAGCTCAGTCAGCTCCATGACCTCACGCACCTGACGGAAGGTTGCTTCGTACTCGACTCCCTTGGCCTCGGCGACGAACATGAGATATTCATACGGCGTCATGTCGGTGTACAGCGGCGGGATCTCGGGCAGATAGCCTATACAGCGCTTAGCCTCGAGCGGTTGTTCAAATATGTCGTATCCGTTCACACGCACCGTTCCCTCGGTCGCGGCGAGGCAACCGGTTATAATATTCATAGTCGTGGACTTTCCGGCCCCGTTCGGCCCCAGCAGACCGTAAATTCTGCCCGGTTCGATATCAAAGCTGATGTTGTCCACCGCGGTGTTGGGACCGTAGCGCTTGGTGAGATTTCTGACTTCTATCAACAGCGTGTCCTCCGTTTGCAATTATTTACTTCACATTATACTATAAAATATTCCTGTGTCAAGCACATGAAGCAAAATTGATGTTTTTGTGATTGTTTTACCGACTTCAGCAGCCGAGGCACAAAACGGCAAAAATGTTGTTAAAAACGCTGAAAATGCATCGGCTGCGTTGAAAAAAATAAAAGAATATAGTATAATTGTTTTTAAAGAAAAAATTGGTAATGCAGACTGTAATCCGACAGTTATTTCCCGTCAGGAATGATAAAATATACCCGTCGTCATCCGTTACGGAATTGTTCAAGGCTGCGCGGGTAACAATATATACAATGCAAACGGTATTACCGGAGGATTGTTTAAAATGACACAGGAAATGGCCCCA
>URHI01000046.1 GCA_900547565.1 uncultured Eubacteriales bacterium
AGTGTTTTCAAACGGCGCGACGGTTATTATATGGGACGGGTAATACAGGACTGCGGACTCAAGGGGTGTCGCATAGGCGGGGCGCAGGTGTCGGAAAAGCATGCCGGTTTTATTGTGAACCGCGGAGGCGCTACTTGTGAGGAAGTGTTGAAACTGATATCACATATTCAAAATGTGGTTGTCGAAGAATACGGCTTTATGCCGGAATGTGAGATAAGGTATATTCGCTGATGTCATTTACATTGGATATAAAAAATGAGCTTGCAGCGCTTACTGTGCGGTCATCGTGCTGCCGCCGTATGCTGTGCGAGGGAATCCTCCTGTGCGCTGCTCCGACTGCGGACGGTGCCGAACTTACTATGACGGTTTGCAATAACGAAGCGGTGGCTTTTGTCGACCGTATACTGCATGAGCGTTTCCGCAAGGGTGGTGTAGACATGCAATGGTCGGGACGCAGGGCAGTGTGGACGCTCCCGGGCAGTATTGACGTTACCGCGACATATACTCCCCAAATAACCTGCGAGCACTGCGCTTCGGCTTTTTTGCGAGGGGTTTTCCTGATTTGCGGTACGGTCAACAGCCCAGGCGCAGCCGATTACCATGCTGAACTTTTGCTGTGTGATGCAATACGTGCACGTGCGGTTTATGCCGTTCTCGACAGCCTTGGATGCAGGCCGCGTATAGTAGACAGACAGCGCGGTGTGGGACTGTATTTCAAATCGAGCGAAAAAATAGAGGCGCTGCTTGTTAACATCGGTGCGACATCATCGGCGTTTACGCTTATGAACAGCAAAATTGAGCGAACAATACGCAACGATGAAAACCGTGCTACAAATTGCGTGGCTAAAAATATTTCAAAAACGGTTGAAGCCTCGAGGAAATATGTTACGGCAATTCGGGCGCTTGAAGCGTCAGAGCTGTGGCACACACTCACCGAGGATGTTCAGATTACTGCAAAATTGCGCGTTGAAAATCCTGACGCGTCGCTGTCTGAGCTTGCGGCGCTTCATAACCCGCCTATAACAAAGTCAGGGCTCAATCACAGATTGGCAAAAATACTTGAAGTATACCAATATTATATTGATAAATGATACAGGAGCAGAAAATGGGCGATTTTGTGCATCTTCATCTTCACAGCGAATACAGTTTGCTGGACGGAGCTTGCCGTATAAGTGACATTCCCGCCCGTGCGCTCGAATGCGGACATGATGCTGTGGCTATCACAGATCATGGTGTTATGTACGGTGCGATCGCTTTTTACAATGCCTGCCGGGAAACCGGGATAAAGCCAATTATAGGCTGTGAGGTGTATGTTTCGCCGGAGTCGCGCTTTACCAAGTCGCCTGGCCGCCATGGGAGAACGCAGCATCTCGTACTTCTGTGCCGGAACGAGATTGGGTACCGCAATTTGATCTACCTTGTATCAAAAGGTTTTTCGGAAGGTTTTTATTCCAAACCGCGTATAGATCTTGCGCTTCTGCGCGAGCACCATGAGGGGCTGATCGGGCTTTCGGCCTGCCTGTCCGGCTCGGTTGCACAGGCACTGCTCAAGGGAGACACAGCCGAGGCTGACCGCCGGGCGCTAGAACTGGCAGAAATATTGGGCTTAGATAATTTTTATATTGAGCTGCAAAATCACGGTACGGCAGAAGAAGCTCGGCTGGTTCCAGAACTGTGGTCACTTGCAGAGCGTTGCGGATTGCCTGTCGTTGCGACTAATGACTGCCATTATCTGCGGCGCAGTGATGCAGAGGTTCAGGCAACACTGCTGTGCATTCAGACGAACAGTGTTATTACCGACGGCCGTCCGATGGGATTTGAAAACGACGAATATTATTATAAAACCACCGACGAGATGCGAATGCTTTTCGGCAGGTATGAGGGCGCACTTACGAACAGTGTGAAGATTGCCGAGCGCTGTAACCTGGAATTCGATTTTTCAAAGCTGTATCTTCCGAAGTTCCGATGCCCGGGGGGTGAAACATCTGACAGCGTTATGGACAGAATGGCACGTTCGGGCCTTGAAAAGCGTGTTAATGCCGGCGATATAGTATATCACGATAACGAAAAAATGTATCTTGAACGAATGGATTATGAGTTATCTGTGATAAAAAATATGGGATACTCTGATTACTTTCTTATAGTGCAGGACTATGTGAATTATGCCAAGTCGCGCGATATACCCGTTGGACCGGGCCGCGGCTCCGGCGCGGGTAGCCTTGTGGCGTATTGCCTGGGCATTACGGATATTGACCCTATACGCTTTGGCCTGCTGTTTGAGATATTCCTCAATCCCGAGCGCGTCAGTATGCCGGATATCGACATCGATTTTTGCTATAATAGGCGCGGTGAGGTCATCGATTACGTTATAAACAAGTATGGAGACGACCATGTTTCACAGATAATCACGTTCGGTACAATGGCAGCGCGTGCGGCAGTACGTGACACCGGTCGGGCGCTCGGTATGTCATATGCCGATGTTGATGCAGTGGCCCGTGCTATCCCGCACGAGCTTAACATAACCATTTCAGAGGCACTTCGACTGCCCGAACTCAAGGCGTTGTATGAAGCATCGGCAAAGGTCAGACAGTTGGTTGACACGGCTATGGCACTTGAGGGTATGCCGCGAAACGTCTCGGTCCATGCGGCGGGGGTGTTTATAACCGCCCTGCCGGTGACAGATTACGTCCCTCAGGCGCAAAGCAATGGCGTGACTATCACACAGTACGATATGGATACTATTTCTCAGCTTGGGTTATTGAAATTTGACTTTCTCGGACTGCGTTATCTTACAATTATCGATGATGCCGAGCGCCAGATACGTGAGCGTCAGCCGGACTTTGATCTTGACCATGTTTCGCTTGATGACAGCGCTACGTTTGAGCTGATTTCTTCCGGAAACACCTCCGGAGTATTTCAGCTTGAGTCGGCCGGCATGCGTCAGATGCTTATGTCACTGCGCCCCGATTGCATTGATGACATATTTGCGGCTATTTCGCTTTACCGCCCCGGCCCGATGGATTCCATTCCTCGCTTTATTGAGGGGCGACACAACCCGGAAAAGATCCGATATGCGCACCCACTGCTCGAGCCGATACTTGCTCCGACTTACGGTTGTATCATATATCAGGAGCAGGTGCTGAGCATTTTCCGTGATCTGGCCGGGTACACGTATGGTCATGCCGATATTGTGCGTCGTGCCATGTCAAAGAAAAAAGCGGGAGTTATGGAGGCCGAACGGCAAGGCTTTGTCGAGGGGGCTTTGGCACACGGTATTGGTGAGGATGTTGCCACGGAGCTGTTTGACAGCATGGCGAGTTTTGCAAATTATGCCTTCAAAAAGGGACATGCCGCGGCGTATTCGATCATTTCTTATCGGACTGCATATCTCAAGGCTCATTATCCGAGAGAGTATTTTGCGGCGCTTCTGAATTCGGTGCAGGGTAACATGCCCAAAATGGCAGGGTATATTGCCGAGTGCGGAAAGCTGGGAATACGTGTGTTGGCTCCCGACATAAACAGAAGCATGGCTGATTTTCATGTCAGCGGAGACGACATACTTTTCGGCCTTCTGGCGCTGAAAAACATCAGCCGTCAGTTTGCTGAGAGCGTGATACGCCGGCGTGAGGACGGAAGATTTGCTTCTTTTGAGGATTTTGTCCGCCGTATGGCCGATTGCCAGCTTAACAAAAGACAGCTTGAGGCGCTGGTGAAAGCAGGAGCGTTTGACGGGCTGGGGGTGCTGCGTAGCCGGCTTGTCGTTTCCTATGAGGCGGTGCTGGATGCCGTGGCTGAGCGAAGACGCAACAATGTTTCGGGGCAGCTCGATATGTTCAGTACGGTTGAGGAGCGGTCCGAGGGCGCTTTCCGTTACCCGGATATTCCCGAAATGTCCTTGCGTGAAAAGCTGGCTATGGAAAAGGAAATGGCTGGCATGTATTTTTCGGGACACCCGATGGACAGCTACACCCGCTATGTTGATTCACTGCATACCACAGCGCTGACTGATGTATCACTTTGCGGTTCAGATGATTCGGATGTATTGCTGAGTGACGGTGCTGAGCTTCGCCTTGCGGGGATAATATCAGGAATCAACGCAAAGACAACCAAAAAAGAGGAGCGTATGGCGTTCATTACCCTGGAAGACGGTTACGCATCCGTTGAGTGTATTGCGTTTCCTAAGGTTTATTCAAAGTTCAGAAATCTGATCTTCACCGACAGCCCGGTGTACGTCGAGGGGAGACTGCAGTTGCGCGACGGTGAGGTACCGCGTGTGATCGTGTCGACGATCGGCGCACTTGTGGGAAATGACGAGTTAGATGGGACTGTTGCTGTACGCACGGATCCGGCTGAGACAACTGAGTATGGACGTAAAGCGTCGGAGCAGGCAGGACGTGCCGGACATGCTGCGCAGTATTCCGCACCGTCAGGCGCCGCAATGCCGGGGACTGCGGATTACTATGCAGGACTTGCTACCTCGGCAAATGTCGGTGATGAGGTTTCCGAGCTACCAAAACAAAACCCGGCAGGCAAGGGAAGTCACGGAGCACATTCTCCGCGGCTGTTCCTGCGCGTGCCGGATATGGAGTCGCAAAAATTCAAAAAATGCATAAATTTAATGGAAATTTTTCAGGGCGTGATACCTGTGACATTTTATGACAGCTCCACGTCGACATACCACACACAGCAGAGCGGTATGATGTTGAGCGATTTTATACTTGACGAGCTGCGTTCAATTCTCGGTGACGATAGTGTGGTATTCCGCAAATAACGCTCAGCCGGTGTAGTCCTCAATAAGCGCAGCAAGCTCGCGGCGCGACATAGCCCATATGCCTGTCCCAAGCATGACACGGTCTGCTTCGGGCAGGCTTTTTATGTCAACCTCAATTATGTCGGTGAGCACTCCGGTTTCATCAAAAACTCCGATTACACCGTTGTATTCTCTGAGCAAAAATTTTGCCCCGTCTGTCGTGACCGATGCCATTTTTGAAATCTGTGAAGCCAGAGATGTTGTGTTGTCCTGTACTGCTTCGAGCTTGCCGCGTATGCTCATGGACATGACCAGCGTTGCTGCCGACAGCACCATTACAACAACTGCCGCCGTCATTACCGCGATAAGCGCGTTTTTGTTGTTTTCCATAGCCTTACTGCCTTTCTTTGATTAATTGTGACATTATTATTTGCGTAAGGCAGGTTTTATATGCGCCTATGCTGTCAATAATAAGCATAGTTGGCACAGTAGGGGGGATTTTTATGCAAAAGCGCGGAATACGCCGGGGCTGGCGTGTATTTTGGAGTATTGCGGCGATTATTTGTATTGTGGCGGCGGTGTCGGCACTTGCATGCGGCATTGCGCTGGGCGTGTACATCAGAAAAAATTATTCGTCACAGCTTGACCTGACACTGTTTGAGGCGTCTGCCCGCGGCGGAACAACCAAATTGTATTATTATGATGAAAACGGTGACGCCGTAGAGCTTACCTCTGAGCGGCTTGAGGGTGGCAGCTGTATTTATATGGAGTACGATGAGCTACCAAGACAGCTTATAGATGCCTTTGTTGCCATTGAGGATAAGCGCTTCTGGCGTCATTCGGGCGTTGACTGGAAGCGTACAGCACACGCCGCGCTCAACTATGCGCTACACGACAGCGTCAGTTTCGGAGGCTCTACGATAACGCAGCAGCTCATAAAAAACATTACCGGTGAACGCGACGTCACAACGCAACGCAAGCTGCAAGAAATGATATGGGCAAAATATCTTGAGGCCTGCATGACCAAGGAACAGATAATTGAGCTTTATCTGAATATTATAAATCTTTCACGTGGCTGTGTCGGAGTGCAGGCTGCGGCAAATACCTACTTTTCCAAGGACGTGTCCGAGCTTACTCTGGCGGAGTGCGCGACAATTGCCGCGATAACCAACAACCCGTCCTACTATGACCCGGTGCGCCATCCCGAAAACAATATACGGCGGCGCGATCTTATACTGGACCAAATGTTAGCACAGGGATATATTGACGAACAACAGCATGCCGCTGCGGTATCTGCGCCGCTGGAGCTTGACATGACGATACGGCAGAGTGTGCAGAACGTCAATAGCTGGTATACTGATATGGTCATTGAGGATGTCATAGACGGGCTATGCAGTCAGTACGGCTACAACCCGCAGAGCGCGTCGGTGCTGATCTATTCCGGGGCACTGCGGATATATACCGCCATGGATATCGATATACAGACGGTGGTTGAACAGTATTTTGCCGATGCATCAAATTTTCCGGAGAGCAAGGACGGCAACCCGTTTCAAGCATCTATGATCATAATAGACCCCGTAAACGGCGATATACTCGGCGTCGCGGGCGGGGTTGGCGAGAAGGCGGGGGATCGTGTGCAGAATTACGCTACACAGACCCGCCGACCGTCCGGCTCTGTCATAAAGCCGCTATCGGTTTATGCTCCGGCGCTCGATGCGGGGCTGATTAACATGGGGACGGTGTATGATGATGTGCCGGTCAGCTTTAACCGCACGGATAGCGGGACATATTCGCCTTGGCCTAAAAACTCCCCCAATGTTTACCGCGGGCTGACCAATATTTCGGTTGCCGTGAGAGACTCGGTAAACACTGTAGCAGTGCGCGTGCTTGAGCAGCTTGGTGTTGATGCATCGTTTGATTTCCTTTATAACCGACTTGGTATGCACAGCCTGATCTCGAGCGAGGTGCATGCCGACGGAACTGTTCTTACCGACCGGGGTATTGCGGCGCTGGCGCTCGGTCAGCAGAATTACGGCGTTACCGTCAGAGAGGTAACCGGAGGCTACACTGCACTGGCAGGTGGCGGGGTATATAATGCCCCGCGTTCATATTACAAGGTTACGGATTCCCGTGGAAACGTTCTGTTGATCAATGAGCAGAGTGAGGGGACTCAGGTGCTTTCGGAGCAAACGGCGGCGCTTATGACTATTATGCTTGAAAATGTGGTTACTTCCGGGACCGCAGCGGCGATCACGCTTGACCGACACCTTGATATTGCCGGCAAGACCGGTACTACGCAGGATAACTGTGACAAGTGGTTTGTCGGTTATACGCCTTATCTGATCGGCGGCGTATGGTGTGGGTATGAATATCCGGAAAGTCTTTCGGGCGTCAACAATCCTTGTGTGGAGGTATGGGACAAGGTTATGACCGTTCTTCACCAAAAGTATCTTGCCGCATCCGATGCCGTGACCGAATTTACCATGCCGTCCGGAATCAGCTCGCGCAGGGTATGTGCCGATTCCGGCAAGCTGTTGACCTCGGCCTGCCGCAGTGATGCCCGCGGCAACCGCGGTGTGGTGTGTTATTATGTTGCCGGAAGCGAGCCGACAGCCTTCTGCGATTGCCACACCATGGTGAATTACGATATCGTAGGAGGCGGGGTGGCTACTGACGAGTGCCCGGTGGGTGGAGTATCAAAGGTCGGCATGATACAGGTCAGACGCAGTTTTCCTGTTCAGATATATGTGACCGACGCACAGTATGTATGGCGCAGGATAACGGGAGAAAGTGATTTTTCGCATGACCCCGGGGAGGCTTTTTTTGCTCCTTTGCTACCGGACGGGACATGGTGCGGTATTTCCCGTGCAGCCAAGCAGTACAACCGAGGCTGTGAACAGCATAACGGTTTTGAGTAAGAAAATGACGGAATTGTGATAATTGTCCGAATATTATTGCATAAGCAGAGAATGTTGAGCAAAAATCACATATTTTGCTTGACATTCTCCGCGAGTTGTTGTATACTATATTTGCAAAAATTATTCGGAGGCTGATTAAAAAATGAAATTAATTAAAATCCTTGCTGCCGGGCTGGCACTTGTTATGCTGACTTTCGGACTTGTGGCATGTGACAACGGTGGTAATACGCCCGCTGATTCCACAACAGTAAGCGACAATGTTTCCATCGACGTAGGCATTAAGGTATTGGACGAGAGCGGAAAAGCCGTGTATGAAATTGAAAAGTATCATTACACCGGCAAGGCTCCCAACGTTATAGTACTGCTTGAGGACTATCTTTATATTGAAAAAGATGCAACTCTGCAGTATGATGAGTATGGCAACCTGACCGGTATCGGTTCTGCTGAGGTCGGTGAAGTTACCGAAAAAGACGGCGATACGGATAAGGTTTTGTACACTACATACTGGTGGTACAGAATTAACGGTAAGGACGCAAGCAAGTCCATGGAAGAGTACATTGTCCAGAATGGCGATGCCATTGAAGTTTATATGGCAAAAAAGAGTTCCTGATCGAACAATTTAGCTGAAAAAGCCCTCCGGCAGGAGGGCTTTTTCAGTATTTTGTTACGTAATGATTCCTCCACCTATGACGGTGTCTCCGTCGTACATGACGACCGACTGACCGGGCGATATGGCGCGTTGCGGAGAGGAGAATTCAAAGATCAACTCGTCCGGCCCTGATTGCGTTACGGTTGCCGGGGTTTCGGACTGTGAGTAACGCACCTTTGCGGTGACGTGCAGCGGGGCTGAAATTGTGTCGCAGGCGATAAGATTGATGCCACGAGCTGTTAGCCGGTCGGAAAAAAGTTGGTCATTGCGGCACAGTGTAACAGTATTGTCGGTCACCGATTTGCACTTGACATACATCGGCTCTCCGAACGCTGTTCCGAGCCCTTTGCGCTGTCCCGGAGTGTAGTGTATCATTCCGCGGTGTTGCCCTATTACCGCCCCGCTCTCGTCTATGAAATTGCCCGGAGGCGGTTCCTTACCGGTTGCACGTCGGATAAATGCGGCATAATCACCGTCGGGAATGAAGCATATGTCTTGACTTTCATGCTTATGCGCGGCGATAATGCCAAGCTGCTCGGCCAGTTGCTTAACCTCGCTTTTTTTATATTCGGCAAGCGGAAAAAGTGTGTGGGAAAGCTGATATTGTGACAACTGCCAAAGCACATATGTCTGATCCTTGGTTGGGTCGGAAGCACGGCAAAGCAGGTAACGGTCGCCCTGCCGTATTATGCGGGCGTAGTGACCCGTGGCCATCAGCTCGCAGCCGTTTTGTTCTGCAAGCTCCATCAGTCGACCGAACTTGACGTAGCGGTTGCACACGACACAAGGGTTTGGCGTGCCGCCGGATTGATAGGTGTAAACAAAATAGTCGGCTACATATTTCCGGAATTCGTCAGTCAGGTCAAATGTTTTATGCGGAATTCCGAATGACGTTGCCATACTGCGTGCGTCGGCGATATTCTGTTTGGAGCAACAGGCGTTTTCTCCCTCTCCGTACAGGGGGCCGACCTTCATGGTTGCCGCCAGTAAATCATAACCGGCTTGTTTTGAAAGATATGCAACTATTGCACTGTCCACGCCGCCGCTCATGGCTATCATCAGTTTTTGCTTCATACATCCTCCCATGTGAATCTTGTCAGCTGTCCTGTTTCGCGCAGGCCTGAAAAATCCCGTTGGCGCAATACCTCATATGCTGCGATCGCAACCGAATTTGACAGGTTTAAACTGCGCAGAGTATCACGCATGGGTATCCGGACGGTGTGATCGGGATTGCTGTGCAGCAGTTCCTCCGGTAGACCGGCAGTTTCCTTGCCAAACATCAGATAGACAGGAGATGGATAAATCACATCGGCGTATTTTCTTGGCGCTTTTGTGGAAAAATAATAAACCTGTGATGCCGGAATACGAGAGAAGAAGTCATCAAGGCTATCATAATAGGTTATGTCAAGCGCATACCAGTAGTCCAGTCCGGCTCGTTTGAGCTTGCGGTCATCAATGTCAAAGCCCATGGGGCGGATTATGTGCAGTGCAGCACCGGTGACTGCACACGTCCGGGCTATGTTACCGGTGTTCTGAGGTATTTCGGGTTGATGTAAAACTATGTTAAGGCTGTTCATATTCTGTCCTTTTTGTTTGATACTCATTATTATACACCTAAGCGCTGCGGTATGCAAGGTAAAAATTAAAAAAGCAGTCTGTTGTGACTGTTTATAAGAAAAACCACACACAGATCCTGACGTGTGTGGTTTACAGACGTTTGTTTTTTAGCGTTATTCCGATATGAATAACATAAAATTGTCTTATTATCACATTTTGACCGCAATATGATCGTATAATAACAAATTCGGCATGTCAAGCAAAAAGCATTGCATATTCATAAATTGTTTTATAAAATTATAAAAACATATGGAAAAGTTCAAAGAAATGTTGTATAATTAATATAACTGTACCGTAAGGAGGCTTATAATGGGTTTAGGTTCAAAAATATTCGGAACATACAGCGAAAGAGAAATAAAAAAAATACGCAAGACTGCGAATAAAATAGACGCCATGGCTCCGCGATTTTCCGAAATGAGCAACGAGGAGCTGTCCGGCATGACAGAAAAGCTCAAGGCCCGCTTTGCCGCGGGTGAGTCGCTCGACGAATTGCTACCGGACGCTTTTGCTGCCGTGCGTGAAGCGGATAAGCGGGTGCTGGGCAAATATCCCTTTTATGTACAGCTGTTGGGAGGGATCATTCTGCACCAGGGGCGCATTGCGGAAATGAAGACCGGTGAAGGTAAAACGCTGGTGGCAACACTTCCGGCATACCTCAATGCACTCGCCGGAGAGGGCGTCCATGTCGTGACGGTAAATGACTACCTTGCCCGTCGTGACAGCGAGGAAATGGGGCGTGTTTATGAGTTTATGGGCCTTAAAACCGGTCTGGTTGTGCACGGGCAGAGCAGTGAAGAGAAAAAAGCTGCCTATGCGGCGGATATCACTTACGGTACCAACAACGAGTTCGGCTTTGACTACCTGCGTGACAACATGGTAGTCTACAAGGAAAATATGGTCCAGCGCGGGCACCCCTTCGCCATAGTTGACGAGGTTGACTCAATCCTTATCGATGAGGCGCGCACGCCGCTGATCATTTCGGGCGCCGGCGAGGAGTCGACAGATATGTACGACAAGGCCGATGCTTTTGTGCGCACGCTCAAAAAGTTTGTTATCAAGGAGCTGGATAAAAAGGAGTCTCAGGACGATATCGATGCCGACTACATTGTAGACGAAAAAGCCCACAATGCCATTCTCACACCTCGCGGTGCCAAGCGTGCTGAGGAATATTTCGGTATTGAAAACTACACTGATCCCGAAAACGCAACGCTGGCCCACCATATCAATCAGGCAATTCGCGCACACGGTGTCATGCACCGCGACGTTGATTATGTGGTCAACGAAAACGGTGTTATCATTGTCGACGCGTTTACCGGGCGTCTTATGCCGGGACGTCGCTATTCCGACGGATTGCACCAGGCAATTGAAGCCAAGGAGCGCGTCAAGATAGAAAAGGAAAATAAAACGCTTGCAACGATAACCTTCCAGAACTATTTCCGACTTTACGGCAAGCTGTCCGGTATGACGGGTACGGCACTGACAGAGGAAATGGAGTTCCGCGAGATTTACGGGCTTGATGTTGTCGAAGTCCCCACCAATATGCCAATGATACGTATTGATCACCCGGATGTGGTATATAAAAACATCAAGGGCAAATACAATGCCATTGTTAGGCAGGTGGTAGAGTGTCATGAAAAGGGACAGCCGGTCCTGGTCGGTACGGTATCTATAGACAAGTCGGAAGAGCTGTCGCTCAGACTAAAAAAAGAGGGAATAGCACACACCGTTCTTAACGCAAAATATCACGAAAAAGAAGCCGAGATAGTTGCGCAGGCAGGAAAATTTGGTGCTGTGACAATATCCACCAACATGGCCGGACGCGGTACCGATATTATGCTTGGAGGCAATCCCGAGTTTATGGCCAAGAATGAAATGCGCCGCAGACAGATCCCGGAGGAGCTGATTGTTCAGGCTGTAAGCAGTGCGCCGACAGACGACACCGAAATAATCGAGGCGCGCCGCGTATTCCGTGAATTGCTCGAAGAATATAAAAAGCAGATTGAGCCGGAGGCGCAGAAGGTGCGTGAGGCCGGCGGACTGTTTATACTCGGAACCGAGCGGCATGAGAGCCGCCGCATAGACAACCAGCTGCGCGGCCGTTCCGGTCGTCAGGGAGACCCGGGTGAGTCACGCTTCTTCATATCGCTGGAAGACGACCTTATGCGTCTGTTCGGCAGTGAGCGCATAATAGGGCTTGTTGAACGAATGGGACTTGACGATGACACTCCCATTGCGGCCAAAGTGCTGTCAGGCTCGATAGAGCGTGCGCAGAAGAACCTCGAGGAGGCCAACTTCAAACGCAGAAAATACGTGCTGACATATGATGATGTCATGAATCAGCAGAGAACCATTATTTACAATCAGCGCCGTGCTGTGCTGGACGGTGATGACCTGTCCGCTACCATACGCAGCATGATGGAGTCTACGATAAAAGAGGCCGTTTCAGCCTGCGCACAGGGCGAGTCCCCGGCAGACTGGAATCTTGATTCACTGCGGGCGCAGTACCTTGGCTTCCTTTGCACTGAAAATGACTTCCGTTATACCGATGCCGAGCTGAAGCATCTGAAGGCCGATGATATCGCGCAGATGCTGGTTGACCGCGCGCTTGAAAAATACAAGCAGGAAGAGGAAATGATAGGCTCTGCGCAGATGCGCGAGGTTGAACGTGCGGTGCTTTTGCGTAATGTTGATTCGATGTGGATGGAGCATATTGATGCCATGGAGGATCTGAAGGGAAGCGTCGGACTGCAATCCTACGCTCAGCGTGACCCGGTTACTGAGTACCGTATACAGGGCGCGGATATGTTTGATGCCATGGTCGCAGATATACGTGACCGTACGGTCCGTACCATGCTTTGCATACGTCCAGCGCAGAAGGAAGCTGAAATCAAGCGCGTTCAGATTGCCAAGCCGCTGACGGAAGGCTTTGAAGGCAGCAATCCGTCGGGGGCAAAAAAGGTAGTGCGTCAGTCTGGACCGGCTCCCATACGGCGCGATAAAACTCCGGGCCGCAACGATCCCTGTCCCTGCGGCAGCGGAAAAAAGTACAAAAAGTGCTGCGGTGCCGGAAAGTCAAACGGTGACAACTGATGGGCTTCGGTATTTTGTTTACGGGATACGCCATATGCTTTTTTGTGTCGATGACGTACTACGGGTACGTTTTCAGACTGGTCGGCTTTTGCATTATGGCGATGGCACTGCTGCGCCTGCGTGAATACGGAAGCAGCTTCAGATATCCGCTGATCGTGTCAGCGGTTATGTCGGTCTTTGGCGTTTACGAAACCTACTATCAGATGGCACTGAAATTTGAGCTGCCTATGCCGGCGTTTTTCAGTACCCTTGAGGGCGCTATGGACTGGTTCTGCATGGCGGGAATCCTTGTATTTAATCTCAGTCTGTTGTATGCGATTTACGATATTGCAAACCGTCTTGACCTCACAAGTCAAAAAAACATGGCTATACGGAACAGTATTTTTGTGTTTATGTATCTTGTCCTTAATGTTCTCGGAATGGGACCGTTTAAGGGTAATGAGACATTCAGCCGGTATTTTGCGTTCCCGGTATTTCTGATACAGCTGTTGTGGGTAATATTTAACCTTGTGTTGATCTTTTCCTGCTATATGTATATCTGTCCCGAGGGGGATGAGGACATGCCCCGGCGCAAGACAGGTATCGGCTTTATCGATCGGCTTGCCGAGGAGTCAGACCGCCGTACCGAAAAGGCTATAAATGACACCAACGAGTATATCAAGC
>URHI01000047.1 GCA_900547565.1 uncultured Eubacteriales bacterium
GGCTCTTTTTCAGCTCACCGAAGCCGAGTCCGTACGATTCAAACTCTGCCTCTCCGCTTTGGTTGTCATACGGGTCGGTTCTCATAAACCGTTTGGGCGGGTCAAAAGGCTGCTGAAAATCGTTGTTTGCCACCATGCGGAACGGGTCAAGATTGCCGAAATAGTGCTCCCACAGCTCGGTACAGCCGCGACGCAATGCCCCGCCGCCGAAAGACGGGTCGGCATACAGCCACCCGTACGGCTCGACATAAAACATCGCCCAGTCATGGCTGCCTATGCTGTCCGGTCTGACACTGCTGCCGGATTCCCACTTTGCCGGAATACCGAGCCGCCTGCACAGCGTGATGAACAAAAGCGCCATAACCCCGCAGTCACCGCGCCGGTTGAGAGCGGCAAATTCGGGAATGTTGTCAATAAATAAATACTCACGCATGTATGAATACTTAACATTGTGCGTTACCCAGTCGTAGACCCGGCGGGCAAGTGTTAGCGGATCGCGTTCGTTACCCGCAATCTCGGTCGCCAGAGCGTCGATAAAGGGCGTGAAGCGTATGTGAGGGTACTGCTCGCCAAGGTAGTTGTCCGTAGGACCGTAAGCTGATGCCGGCACGGGGCAGAATTCAGCTCGTGAAGCAAGGTTGCGGTAAGGCGCCCGGTTGATATAGCTGAAGGTAACAGAGAACCGCTCACCCGGCTGATACGGTGTTGTTATGCACAGCGTTCTTTGCGGTCCGTCAGAGATGTAATAATCAGGGTGTGAGCAGTCAATGAAGTGTATACCGTCTCCGGACTGAGACTGGCATACAGCCGGATAAGGCAGATGCACACGTATGACCTCGCCCGGCCTCTGAGCACCGTCGGCTACCCATATCTCCTCGCATACTGTAAACTGCCATGCACTATACCCATTCTGACGCATCCGGCGCACCTGCTCAAGGCTCTGCGCGTCACGCGCGTTTTCCGGACGGTAAGCGGCATCTGTAAGGCGTCGCAACTCGGTTTGGTGACAGTTGATCAGATTGGCTGCCGCCGAATTCTGATAGTATGGTCTGCCGTCACGGATTATGTAATCGGCATGTCCCTGCGACAGCATGCGGTGAAGCATTTCGGCATCACATGCGGGGTAACAGGCTGCGATCTCGGACAGAAGTCCGTCAAAATCGGTGTTGTAGTCGTGGCACATACCGCCGGCTATCACCTGCTCGATAACCAGCCGGTGCGCCAGCGCGTCAGGCAGTTCACCGTCAAGCAACCGTGCAAGCTCCCGCAGCTCACCACGGAAATCTCCGGCATATTTGTAGTATTTGACGCTGTCAGGCAGCTCAACGGCAAGGTAGCTTATGTCATTGTTTGAAAACGGTATCATGCGGGTGCCTCCTGTGTGGATGTTATGTTATATATTATATCCTTACAAAGTGTACGCGTCAACATTTTATAGCAAAAACACGATTGAATTGTGTTGACAATAAAGCTGCAAAATGATATACTGTAGACGGTTAAGTCTATCATTAATTTTAAGGAATGTACAATGAAGGATCTTGGATATTACAACGGCCGTTTCGGCCCACTTTGCGACATGACCGTCCCTATGAACGACCGTGCCTGTTGGTTCGGTGACGGGGTCTATGACGCAACCTGCTGCCGCAACCATAAAATCTATATGCTCGATGCTCACATTGACCGCTTTTTCAACAGCGCGGCCATGCTGGATATAGTCATTCCACACACAAAAGATCAGCTTAAGCAACTGCTGTGCGATATGGTCTGCCGTGTAGACGATCCGGATCAGTTTGTATACTGGCAGGTTACGCGTGCCGGACAGGGATACCGCGCACATGACTACGCCGAGCCGCTTGAGCCGGGGAACATGTGGATAACACTGCGCCCTATGAAAATTCACGACGTGCATGACCCTATCCGACTGATAACCCAACCCGATACACGCTTTTTCCACTGCAATATAAAGACGATCAACCTGATTCCCACTGTCATGGCCAACCACCGTGCCGCACGTGCGGGATGCTATGAGGCGGTATTCCATAGAGATGGCCGCGTCACCGAGTGCTCGCACTCCAATATAAGTATACTGGAGAACGGCACGTTCCGTACTGCGCCGACCGATAATCTGATACTTCCCGGTATTGCCCGTGCAAACCTTATACGCTTCTGCGGGCAGCTGGGCATTCCGGTCAGCGAAACGGCATTTGATCTTGATACACTGCGCGCGGCCGATGAGATCATCGTGTCCAGCTCAAGCTCGTTCTGCCTCGGTGCCGTCGAGCTTGACGGAAAGCCGGTCGGCGGACGTGCGAGGGAGCTGCTGCACGCCCTTCAGGACGCGGCAATGAGGGATTTTATTACTGCAACAAATTAAATAAATATATAAAGAAAGGAAATTATCATGGAAATCAAGCACGACATACACACACATACTACACTGTCACGTTGCTGCTACGATCCCAAGGCGACGGTAGCCAACTACGTCCGCCGGGCGGCAGAGCTGGGGCACACCGTGTTCGGACTGTCAAACCACCTGTGGGACGAAAAGGTGCCCGGCGCATCGGGCTGGTATAAAAATCAGATGATAAGCTATGGCCTCCAGCAGAAGGAATGTATTCCGGCCGACACCTGCGGTGTTAAGGTGATCTGCGGAACCGAAACAGAGTATTTCGCTGCGCACGACACGCTGGGTATGCTGGCCGAAACCGCCAAGCAGTTTGACTATGTGCTGGTGCCGCATACGCATATGCACATGCGCAACAATGTTATGAACGATAATGCCGATTCGCTGGCGGTCAGAAAGATACTGGCCGACCGTATAGCTGCCGCCATTCCGGAGCTGAGCGCGGAGCAGGCCAAGAAAATGGCTTGGGCGCTGGGCTACGGTGAGATGGACACATTGGTCAGTAACGATACATTTTTCCCGCATACCGTCGATATGGCAGAGTATTGCGCACGCTTTATGGTAGACAGCTTCAATTCTCTTATGGCAAACAGTGAGTTTGAAAAGCTGGCAAAGACCGTTCCGACCTCTATCGCTCATCCCTTCCACCCATGCGGCTTCTCAGCTGATATGCAGAAAAAAATCATTGACCTCATTCCCGATGCCGACCTGACCGACTGCTTCAAAAATGCACAGTCGATGGGAGTTGCCATTGAGATAAATACCGGCTCTTTCTGCCACCCCGCAAACGACTATGCAGATGAGCCGCTTATCCGCGTTATGAAGCTGGCGTTGGCTGCCGGCTGCCGCTTTACCTTCGGTACGGATTCACACTCACTTGCCGGCCTTGACAGTATCCGCAAGGGCAACGATATCTCTCGGCTGGTCGGCATCACACAATCCAACCTTGCAGACATTGTGAAATAAATATGAAAAGGATTGCATTTTTTATGGCGCTTGTCATGCTGCTTGCCTGCCTTGCGGGCTGTAACGGCAACACCGCGCCAGATGATACCACACCTTCCGACGGCAACTCAACACCGGTAAATCCAGACGACACCGCTGCCCCTGCGGAACAACTCAAAATAGTTGAAGGAGGTGTGGCAAAGTTCTCTATAGTCTACCCCGATACACCTGGCGCAGATCTGTACAAGGGCGTCAAATCGCTTGCTGAGGCAATTGAAAAGGCAACTGGTGCCAAGATAAGCTACAAGGACGATTTTATTCAGAGGGGCAAGGAGCACGACAACGATACATATGAAATACTGGTCGGCTCTACCAACTACCCACAGACCGCAGAGGTGCTCAAGGAACTGAAATACAGCGATTATGCCATAGTGCAGTCGGGACACAAAATTGTCGTAGCCGCACATACTGTTGAGACTACGCTACGCGCGATCAACTATTTCTGCAAAAATCTGATCCCCGAAAGCACCCAAACCGATGAAAGCGGAAAAACTGACCTGCTGTTTACACCGTATACGTTTTACTCAAAACCGGCTGTTGCGTCGCTGACGGTGGCCGGCAGGGAGCTTAAGGATTACCGCATAGTTTATGCCAAGGGTGAGGCAGGGTACAACGGCGCAGCTGACCTGTTTGCCGAGTTTATAAGTGAGCGCTACGGCTACGTGCTCGAGGTTATTGCTGACACCAAGTCTGAACCGACCGATAATGAGATACTCATCGGGCCGACAAACCGTACACAGTCGTCCGCGTTTATGGACGCTCACCCGTGTAAAACGCTGCAGTACGCTATGGGAGTTTTGGACGGCCGCCTGATGATAACCGGTAAGCCGTATTCCTGCCTGCAGGCAGTCAATCGTTTTTCTTCACGATATCTTTTCAGCGGCTCTGATACGGTTGCCCTGCCCGAAGGCGAGCTGCTTATCGACTCTCTGCGCACAGTTGATGACGTTCCGCGGCCCGACGGAACAGATGTGCGTATTATGACGGCCAACATCCTGGCCGAGTTTGAGACATGGGGCGGAACAACACCTGTGGCACGTCGAGCCGAAATATTTGCCGCCGTGCTGGACGTGTATCAGCCTGATGCTGTTGGCGTTCAGGAGGTCACCGACGCATGGTATCGCTATCTGCCCACCTATGTTGGCGATAAATACGAATTCATTTATCCCAAAACGCCGGACAGACTTACCAATTATTCCTCCATTCTCTATGATAAAACAAAGTATGATGTGGTCGATTCGGGGCTAAAGTATTTTTCGACCGAGGGCGTGAACAACATTCGTCTTGTGACATGGGCCGTATTCTCGGCAAAACAAGGCGACACCAAGTTCATTCTGTTCAATACACACTGGTGCTGGGACGCGCTGGAGCATGCACGCGCGCAGGCCATCGAAGAAGCTACGCTGATAAAACAGGTTACTTCAAAATACCCTTACCCCTACTTCTGCACCGCTGACTACAACATCAAGCAGGAAACCGAGGTATATAAGCAGTTTCTTGAGCTTACCGGCGCCGTTGATGCCAAGTATGCCGCACGTGCAGCCGGAACACTGCTCAACATATCCGGTGGGTGCGGCAATCTGGGAACTCCTCGCGGCGAAAGCGGCAACTCCATAGATCATATTTTCATGACCGCTACCTGCGAGGCACGTGCGTTTGCTACGGTGACAGTAAACTCAACCTACGACCTCTCCGATCACTCTCCCAAATATGTTGATGTTAAATTAAAATAAATAAAGAAAGGTATTTAAGCCATGAAATCAGTACGCATCATAGCTGCGATCCTGGCTGCGCTGTCGATGTTGGTTGTGTTTGCCGCATGTGCAAATCCCGGTGACAGCACATCCGATACCACCACGCCTGCCGACCAGCTCGATACTACCACTCCTGCACCGTCGTCAGGTGACACAACAGACGCTGAAACGACGATGTCGCCGCTGACAGTTCCGGACGATCTCAAATTCACCGGAAAGACCTTCACCATTTTTACCTGGTCCAACCAGACACAGTGGGAATGGGACGCCGATCAGATGTCCGGCGAACTGCTGAGCGATGCTGTGTACAACCGCAAGCTCAGCACCGAGGAGCGCTTCGGCATTACCATTAATATCAAGAAACAGCCCGGCGAATGGGATAACCGCAACAGCTTCATTCAGGCTGTGGCCGCCAGTGTGCTTACTAATTCGCACGCATATGACCTTGTCGGTCAGTATACTCCTGCCGCCGCTATCGGCACTATGCAGTCGCTGTACACCAACCTCAAGGATGTTGATCACCTCAACCTCAACAGCTCTTGGTGGCCGGGCGACATCGCCGAGTCCAGCGCCATTAACGGTAAGCTGTACTTTGTCACCGGAGATATTACGCCTACACTCATTCGTAATATGGGTACAATTATGGCCAACCTCGACATGACCGAGTCGCTCGGACTTGAAGACGTGTATGAGCTGGTCGACTCCGGCAAGTGGACGCTTGAAAAGCTCAAGGAGCTGGCTCTCGGCCGCGTGTCGCTTGACGGTGCTGAGCAAATGTACGGTCTTACCATGCCTAACAACGTAGTGTATGACAACTTTTTCTACTCGGGCGGCTTCAAGTATGTTACGGTCGAGGCTGACGGCGCCATCCGTATGTCCGATGACATCAGCTCCGAGCGCCTGATCAACTGGTTCAAGGCCTGTCAGAGCCTACTCAACGACAATGCCGATGTGGCTATAGTTGCTGTCAACCAGGCGTTTACGACCGAACAGGCAATTTTCCATGCCGGCTCGGTTGCCGATGTTCAGAACTACCTCAAGGACGTCGAATTTGATTTTGCCATCCTGCCTTTCCCCAAGTATGACGAAACTCAGAAGGATTATGCAACCATCGTTGGTTTCTGGGTGTCCATGTACAGTATTCCGATCGATGTGAGTGACGAGAGCATGTCCGGTGCAGTACTTGAGGTGCTCGGCTACGAGGGTGCAACCAACCTGACGCCCGCCTTTTACGAGGATGCTTTCCAGTACAGATACCTTGGTACCGAGATCAATGCCCGTATGTTTGACCTGCTGCACGATACGTTGGTGTTCGATACCGGACGCACATTTGCAGACCAGATTTCTTGCTTTGCGGCATTCCGTCAGGCCGCCAACATCGGTGTAGACTGGGCATCGTATTCGACCAGCCAGAAGAAGATCTGGAACAGAAACATTAACGCTATGTATGACAAGCTCGGCTGATATCTAAGCCGACCGAAAGGAGTAAACAGATGCCGTTTGTAACCACTTCGGCCATGCTCAAGGCCGCACAGCAAGGTGGATATGCCGTAGGCGCCTTCAATTTTGAAAATATGGAGATGTGCATGGCTATTATCGCAGCCGCCAGTGAGCTGCGCTCTCCTGTGATATTGCAAACAACGCCGTCCACTATCAGATATGCCGGTGCAGGGCTGTACAGTGCCATTGCCTATCATCTGGCGTGTGGTACTGATATTCCGGTTGCACTGCACCTGGATCACGGCGACAGCTATGAGCTTGCTGTGAGCGCCATGGCTAATGGTTATTCATCGGTCATGATAGACGGTTCGCATCTGCCGTATGAACATAATGTCGCGCTTACACGCCGGGTGGTGAATATCGCTTGTGCCAAAGGAATTCCGGTCGAAGCTGAGTTGGGGCGCGTCGGCGGCAAGGAAGATGACACAGTGGGAGGCAGCGGAGGATATACCGAGCCTGACGACGCTGTTGACTTTGTCAGCCGGACACAGGTCGGTTCATTGGCTGTCGCAATCGGTACAGCACACGGCATTTACCACGGTACTCCGGTACTTGACGTTGAGCGCTTGAGCGCGATACGTCAACGTCTTGCAGCCGCAGGTAACGACATTCCGCTGGTGCTTCATGGTGCTTCGGGACTTTCTTCCGATGCGGTCCGTGAATGTGTCGGCCGCGGCATTTGCAAGGTGAATTTTGCTACCGAGTTGAGGCAAGCCTTTACCTCAGGCTGGCGAAAGGAATTGGAAGCTCCGGAGCTGTTTGACCCCAAAAAGCCGGGCAAGGCAGGTATGGAGCTTGTAATGCAGGCGGTGCGTGAGCGCATACGTGTCTGCGGTTCCGAAGGCCACGGAGTCAGATAGAATTCTGATTCAAGTATGTCGGTGACATTGCGCCAATTGAAGATAAAATGCGTCAAGGGGGAGCTGCGGCTCCCCCTTTGCGCGCTATTTTTTAAAAACCGTTTATTCTGCCCGGTATACTTTTCTTGATAATATTCTGAAAAATTAACTTCGGTCAGATTTCAGAATAGTTTTTTGCGGGAGAGCTCAAGAGGGAGCCTTTTCTCAAAAAGGCTCCCTCTCGAAGAAATTATTATCAGCCTGCCCTTACCGTCGGTAAAGTGATTTTTGTGGTTTCAGCATCTCGCCGCCGCAAGCAGCTGCGAGATTGCCACAGCCGGGTCCGGTGCATGGAACACGCTCGATCCGGCCACAATGACGTTGGCTCCGGCCGCTGTTACCTCGGCGACGTTGGAAGGTGAAATCCCGCCGTCAACCTCAATATTGACAGTCATATCATGCGCTGTGATATAGTCGCGCAGCTGTTTGACCTTATGCAATGTTTCGGGAATGAGCTTCTGTCCTCCGAATCCGGGATATACAGTCATTACCAGCACCATGTCAAGCAGTGGGAGGAACGGATACAGCACCTCTGCGGGAGTATCCGGTGAGATCGATACCGACGCACGTTTGCCGCATGCCTTTATTTCGGCGATGGTTTTGGCTACGTCACTCCGGCTTTCATAGTGAAATGTAATAATATCTGCTCCCGCCTCGGCAAAGCGCCTGATGTAGGGGAGAGGATCGGTTATCATAAGATGTACGTCGAAAACTATGTTGGAAACCGGACGCAGTGATTCAAGCACCGGCAGCCCGAAGCTGATGTTCGGGACAAAAACGCCGTCCATGACGTCCAGATGCAGCATGGCTGCCCCGGCCTTATGTACTCTGACCACTTCTTCTCCGAGACGTGTGAAGTCGGCTGCCAGCAGGGAAGGGGAAATGAAAAATTCCATGATTATTAGCCTTTCTTTAGAATGTTATGACGAAAAATAATTTTTGAAGGCACATAATGTCACTTGCATGAACCGCTACATAAACTGTTGATGGTGTTCATGCCGAAAATATGTGCCGGATCCACGGCGCAGAATATTAAAGCGCGAGGACGTCAGGCGGAAAAAAGCCGCGGTGAAGGCACATTGACCGCTCCGCCGCGGCGGAGCGGTCGCTTGAACATTATTTGCCGGTATTATCAATAAGACATACCGCGTGGGCTGCCATGCCCGATCCGTCTCCGGTGAATCCAAGGTGCTCTTCGGTAGTGGCTTTGACGCTGACAGCATTCGTGTCGATGCCCAGTACCCGCGCAATGTTATGCCGCATGGCTGGAATGTGCGGGGCGAGCTTGGGTGATTGAGCCAGTACCGTCGCATCTATGTTGACTATGGTGTAGCCGTGAGCGGACAGTATTTCTCCTGTTTGCCGCGTCAGCTCAAGGCTGTCGGCGCCCGCGTATTCCGGATCCGAGTCGGGAAAGTGGGCGCCGATGTCACCCAGCGCTGCGGCGCCGAGCAGGGCATCCATTACGGCATGAAGCAGCACGTCAGCATCGGAATGTCCCAGCAGTCCCTTTTCCCAGGGGATATTGACTCCGCCGAGTATCAGCGGCCGTCCGGTGACCAGACGATGGACGTCGTAGCCGTGTCCTATTCGCATGACAAACCTCCTGCCTTGCGGCGGCGACGTGCGGCCAGTATTTCCTCGGCCAACGACATATCCTCGGGAGTTGTGAGCTTGATGTTTTCGCTTCCACATTCCACCAGCCGAACGGGATTATCTATGCGCTCAACAAGTGAATTATCATCTGTTGCTTCAAAGCCTGCTTCACGAGCGGTGTAGGCCGCGGCACGGTACAACGTCACATTGAACACCTGAGGTGTCTGTGCCAGCCAGACGGTGTTGCGGTCGGTGGTGCCTGAGATATAGCCTTTGCCATCTGATATTTTGACGGTATCGCGGACGGCCGTTGCGGCAGTTGCCGCACGGGTCTTGTAGGCTGTAAGGCACACGGCTTCTATCATTTGCTCTGTAA
The DNA here is from genome assembly GCA_900547565.1 of uncultured Eubacteriales bacterium. Taxonomy (GTDB): domain Bacteria; phylum Bacillota; class Clostridia; order Oscillospirales; family CAG-272; genus UMGS1002. Next base: position 9,535 of record URHI01000047.1, read on the forward strand.
CAAGGCAGCGGACCGCGTCATGAATTGCCACAAACTCCGATTTGCGTGATATTGCTTCAAATCCGCACAGCACCGATTGCTGTCGTGTGTCACCGCCGGGGACTATAGCATGCAGCTTTGTAAGGCCGTATTGCTCACGGTATGATTCATACAGCGGTATTTCACCCGGAAGTGTCACTACAACAATGTCCTGAATTAATTCGCACGCTTCAAAAACCTTTAGCGTACGCACCACAACAGGCAATCCGCCCAACATTCTGTGCTGTTTGAGAATTTCGCCGCCCATGCGGGTGGAGCGCCCTCCCGCGACTATCACGGCAGAGGTGGGCTTTATTCTTTTATCCGAGCCTGAAACGGCCCGCAACGTGTTTGCAATGTGCTGAGCTTTGCTTATCATGTCGCTTACTCTTTGAAGGTGCCGTCTTCGATATCGCTCAGCATAGCCACACGTGTGGCGTGCTTGCCGCCGATAAATTCCGTGGTAAGAAACAGCTCAGACAGTTGCTGTGCTGTTTGGTAGTCGATGACGCGTGCGCCGAGACACAGCACGTTTGCATCATTGTGCTCACGCGTCAGTCGGGCACTGAAGGCTTCCGAGCAGGCGGCGGCGCGTATACCCTTGTGCTTGTTTGCCGCGATGGACATGCCGATACCGGTGCCGCATATGAGTATCCCGGCCTGACACTGACCGTTCTGTATGAGCGTGCACAGTCGGTGGGCAAATATGGGATAGTGACAGCTCTCGGCTGAGTCATAGCCCACATCAGTGACCTCGTAGCCGCGTTCGCGAAGATAGGAGGCAAGGCGTGTTTTATATTCAAATCCGGCGTGGTCACAGCCCACGGCCACTTTTTTTATTGTGCTCATTTTATGCTTCTCCTTTTGTGTTGTTAAGACGCTCGAGCCTTTCGCGCTCGGCTTGCGGCATACGCAGATATGTGGGTGACAGCGCGATGTCGTTGGTATACTGCCCGTTGTTGTATTGCTCCAGGGCACACTGTGCTACCGAATAGGCATTCTGCCATATGAGCATCTCCGTAACCGGATGCGACGGCAGTTCGTCCATAAGTCCGACTCCGTCTCCGCAGACGAACACGGGACGGCTTTCGTTTTCAATCTGCCCGCACAGCTCGGGCACGCTGATTGCCCGATCGGGGCACAGTCGTGTCAGACGGCCGTCATGCGCCTCGAAAAGCGCATTATATACTTGGTTGCGCCGCGCATTCATGACAGGGCAGATAATACCCTCACAGGCCGAGAGATTATGCGCCAGTGCCAGAAGCGATGACACACCTACACAGGGCTTGCCGCGGCCGAAGGCCAGACCTTTGATCGTTGCTGCCCCGATTCTGACGCCGGTGAACGAGCCGGGGCCTGACGACGTGGCAAACAGATCCACGTCCCTGATCTCAAGGCCGGTATGTTCAAAAAGCTGCTGTATTATCGGCAGCAACGTTTCGCTGTGCGTCAAGCCGCCGTTGAGAGTGGTCATGGCCAGCAGGTGACTGTCACGGCACAGCGCGGCCGACGCGGTGGTAGCCGTGCTGTCAAGAGCAAGAATTATCATTGTGTCTCCTTGTTGTCACTTATGAGTTGAATGATTATACGCCTCCGCTCGGTGTCACCCGGAACCTTGGAGATGTCTGTACGTATATAGCTGTCCGGCAGCGCAAACGGAATGTTTTCGCTCCACTCTGTGAGCATGAAGCCGCCGCGGCGGAAGTAGTCGTAAAAGCCGGTAGAATACAGCTCGTCGTCATCGGTGACACGGTACATGTCAAAGTGAAATACCGGGTCGGGGACGGCGGGATATTCATGTACCAGCGCAAATGTAGGTGATTTGACGTGTGCATCGGGGGTGAGTGCTGCTGTAAAGCCACGGACAAACGCGGTTTTGCCAACGCCCAGATCGCCGTACAGCGCCACAAAACGCGGCAGGCGGCTGTTGTCTCGCAGCAGCACTGCCAGCTGTCCGCCCAGCGCCTCGGTCTCGGCTGTTGAGGAGGTGAACGTGTCGGTAGGCAGAGTCATGATGTTTTTGCCTTTCTTGCCGGGATCCCGGCGTTTCATTTATAATCTTCGGGCGGTTTTTTACGGTCGCGCACCTGCTCCCGGCTTCCGTCGGGACGGACTATGACCGAATTGTCAAGTATACCCGTCATGGAGGCTCTGAAGTCGCGCAGATATTCACTGCGCAACAGCTCGCGCTCCTCCGTTTCCTCGGGCGTCAGCGGACGCTGCCGGGATATGCGCGTCAACTCGCTTATGCGCTCCAGCTTGGCTTTTTCCATTTTACATACCTCCCGCCGGTATCTGTCCGTTCAGATACAAAACCAGCACGATGCATGCTGCAACCTGTATAAAGAATATGATGGGTATGCCGATCATAAACTTTTTGTGTTGCGTTTTGTGACGTATCAGCTGCATGGTTATATACATGGCGACCGATCCGCCCAGCGCCGAAATGAGCAACAGTGTCGCTTCGGGCGTGCGATGGCGCGGATTGTGCTTTGCCGCATATTTGTCATAGCAGGTGACGGCTATGGCGATGACGGAAATTACGCATAGATATACCCACGGCAGAAATCTGAGTGCCTGTTCGAGAGTCACGTTGTCACCTCACGCCTTAAAGCTGTCCTTAAGTCCGACCACACGGTTGAACACGCCGGGATTTTTTGAATCCACGCAGAAATAACCGGTACGGACAAACTGGAAGCGGTCTCCCGGACGTGCGTCGGCCAGCGAAGGCTCCAGACGTATTCCGCTGACGCGGACGGCCGAGTCGGGATTGAGATAATCAAGATAGTCTTTGCCTTCGGGCAGATCGTTCATGTTTTCTTCGGTGAAAAGTCTGTCGTACAGAATTGCATCGGCACAGATTGAGTGCGGAGCAGACAGCCAGTGCACTGTTCCCTTGACCTTGTGACCGTCAGCGGGCATACCGCAACCGGTTTCAAGGTCGGCATTGACATGCACGGCGGCTATTGAACCGTCCGCGGCACGCTCGATGCCGGCAAATTTGACTATATATGCGCCCATGAGCCGCACCTCGCCGTCCGGCTTGAGCCGGAAGAACTTGGGAGGCGGAAGCTCGGCAAAGTCGTCGGCATCAATGTACAGCTCACGCGAGAAGGGAACCTTGCGCACGCCGGCATCGGGAGAGACGGGATTGTTGGGTAACTCAAAATACTCTGTTTTGCCCTCGGGGTAGTTATCCACGATGAGCTTCAGCGGCTTCATCACTGCCACTCGGCGCGGAGCTTTTGCGTTGAGATCCTCACGGATACAGTGCTCGAGCACGCTCATGTCGACCATGCTGTTCTCCTTTGAAACGCCTATGCGGCCGCAGAAGTCAAGTATGGATTCGGGTGTATAGCCGCGGCGGCGCAGACCGCACAGCGTGGGCATACGGGGGTCGTCCCAGCCGTCAACGATGTTGTTTTCAACGAGGTAGCGCAGATAACGCTTGGACAGCACGGTGTTTGTGATATTCAGGCGTGCAAACTCTATCTGACGCGGCTTGCAGGGGACGCTGACATTTTCAATGACCCAATCGTAAAGCGGACGGTGTATTTCGTACTCCAGCGAACACAGCGAGTGCGTGATGCCCTCTATAGCATCCTGAATGGGGTGTGCAAAGTCGTACATGGGGAAGATGCACCACTTTTTGTGCTGACGGTGATGATCGATATAGCGTATGCGGTAAATGACGGGATCGCGCATACAGAAGTTGCCCGACGCCAAATCAATTTTGGCGCGGAGCGTATATTTTCCCTCGGGGAATTCGCCTGCCCGCATGCGCGCGAACAGGTCCAGGCTTTCCTCAATGGGTCTGTCGCGCCAGGGAGATACTGCCGGATGTGTCAGATCACCGCAGTATGCCTTGTCGCGGAATTGCTCTGCAGTCAGCTCACATACATATGCCAGTCCTTTTTTGATAAGCTCCACGGCATACTCATAGTCCTGCTCGAAGTAGTCCGAGCCGTAGAAAAAGCGGTCGCCCCAGTCA
>URHI01000048.1 GCA_900547565.1 uncultured Eubacteriales bacterium
GGAATACCCTGTAAATCAAATACACTCGACGGCATTGACGCTCTTTTGTCAACTGTTCAGATGCCCTCCGGAATTCCGGTGGCAACGGTTGCAATCAACGGAGGCATCAATGCCGCTTTACTTGCTGCACAGATCCTCGCCGTAAGCGACGCGGAGCTTGCCGCAAAGCTCGAAGCCAAGCGCGCTTCCGATGCAGAAGCGGTGCTTCAAAAAGATAAAGCGATTTCCGAAAAACTGTAATAATAAAAACAAAAAGGAGAAATTAAAATGGAAAAGACGGTTCAGCTCTATGAGGGAAAGGCAAAAAAGGTCTATGCGACCGATCGTGACGACCTCGTCATCGTGTCCTACAAGGACGATGCCACCGCGCTTGACGGACTCAAAAAGGGTACCATCACGGGCAAAGGAGCCATCAACAACAGAATGTCCAACTACCTGATGCAGCTGCTTGAAAAGCATGGCGTAAAAACGCATTTCGTCGAGGAGCTGAACGACCGTGAAACGGTCGTCAAAAAGGTTTCCATCGTACCGCTCGAAGTCATAATCAGAAACATTTCGGCAGGCTCGTTTGCAAAGCGCTACGGAGTAGCCGAGGGTATCGTGTTCGATGAACCCACCATTGAATTCTCCTATAAAAACGACGAGCTGCACGATCCACTCATCAACTCATATCACGCGCTCGCACTCAAGCTGGCGACCAAGGACGAAATTGCGACGATCAAGGCAATGGCGTTTAAGGTAAACGAGGTCTTGAAAGCATATTTTCTTGGACTCGGCGTCAAGCTCGTTGACTTCAAGCTCGAGTTCGGCAGACTTCCCGACGGCACCATCGTGCTCGCAGACGAAATCTCACCCGATACCTGCCGTTTCTGGGACGCAAAAACCAACGAGAAGCTGGACAAAGACCGCTTCCGCCGCGACATGGGCGGGGTTGAGGCCGCATATAAAGAAATGATGCACCGCGTATTCGGTTAATTTAATTTGGGAGAACTTATGCAGAAACTCAGAGAAGAATGCGGCGTTTTCGGCGTCTTTTGCAGCGATGCGCAAGAGGTCGCACAGACAACGTATTACGGACTGTTTGCCCTACAGCACAGAGGGCAGGAGTCCTGCGGCATTGTAGTAAACGATGCCGGCATATTCACAAGCTATAAGGATATCGGACTTGTCAACGATGTTTTTACCGAGCGGCGGCTGAACGAACTCGGTAAAGGTAATATGGCGGTCGGCCACGTGCGCTACGGCACGACCGGTGCAACCGACCGGAACAATGCACAGCCTATTGTCGTCAACCACATCAAGGGGCGAATGGCATTGGCACACAACGGGAACCTGACCAATTCGTTCGAGCTGCGCGAGCAGCTTGAGCTTAAAGGCTCGATCTTCCACACCACATCGGACACCGAGGTTATTTCATATATCATCACCGAAGAGAGGTTGACGGCGCCGACTATCGAGGACGCTGTCCGCCGTGCAATGGAGCGCATAAAGGGCGCGTACTCGCTTGTAGTCATGTCGCCCGCCAAGCTGATAGCGGCCCGCGACATATACGGCTTCCGTCCGCTCTGTTATGGTAAAACACCCGACGGGCGGTATATCATTGCCTCAGAAAGCTGTGCCCTTGCCGCCGTTGGAGCGGAATTCATACGCGACGTTATGCCGGGAGAGATCGTTGTATTTTCCAAGGACGGCGTAAAAAGCATAACCGACCTCTGCGGCCGGGTAGCTCCACGGCGCTGCGTGTTTGAATATGTCTATTTCGCACGCCCCGACTCGGCGATTGACGGGTGCAGTGTGCACGAAGCGCGTGTCCGGGCAGGAGAGTTTCTTGCAATACAGCACCCGGTAGATGCGGACGTTGTCATCGGTGTGCCGGATTCGGGGCTTGATGCGGCTCTCGGCTACGCAAGACAGTCGGGGATTCCGTATGAGATCGGTCTGATCAAAAACAAATACATCGGAAGGACCTTTATATCGCCCGGCCAGTCCAGCCGGGAGGACAAGGTCAGAATCAAGCTGAACCCCATATCAAGCGTAGTCCGCGGCAAGCGGGTCGTACTTATCGACGATTCCATCGTACGCGGCACGACCAGCGCGCGGATCGTCAATCTGGTGCGCGATGCGGGAGCGACCGAGGTGCATATGCGCGTTTCCGCGCCGCCCTTTATGAACCCCTGCTACTACGGCACCGACATCGATTCACGCGAGCATCTGATTGCCTGCCGCTATACGGTCGAGGAGATTGCCTCGCTCATCGGAGCGGATTCCCTCGGGTATCTGAGCGTTGAGAATGTAAAGAAAATAGCCTGCCTTGACCCGACACGCGGCTACTGCACCGCCTGCTTTGACGGCGACTATCCCACTGAGATCCCCACTGATACCCGCAAGAGCCGGTTTGAAAGTAAAATTTCGGATTCCAAAAAGTATAAAGGAGCGACTGACCATGAATAATAATTCAAAATCCGAGGCATATGCTGCCGCCGGCGTGGATATTACGGCAGGTTACCGCGCTGTTGAACTGATGAAAAAACACATTGCCACAACCATGACACCGGGAGTGTGCTCGGACATCGGAGGATTCGGCGGACTGTTTGCGCTTGACCTTACCGGCATAAGCAAGCCTATACTTGTCAGCGGAACCGACGGAGTCGGCACAAAATTAAAGCTCGCATTCCTGATGGACAAGCACGATACTGTTGGCATTGACTGCGTCGCCATGTGCGTCAACGACATAATCTGCTGCGGAGCAAAGCCGCTCTTTTTCCTTGACTACATTGCCTGCGGAAAAAACATACCCGAACGCATAGCCGACATCGTCAAAGGAGTCTGCGACGGCTGCGTACAGGCCGGTGCGGCACTGATAGGCGGCGAAACTGCCGAGATGCCCGGTTTTTATCCGGTGGATGAGTATGACCTTGCCGGCTACTGCACCGGCATAGTTGACCGCGACAGTATTATCGATAGCAAAACCATGAAAGAGGGCGATGTCATACTTGCTCTGCCCTCCAGCGGTGTACATTCCAACGGTTTCTCGCTTGTACGGCGTGTGTTTGACGTGGAAAAATGCGATCTTGCAGCACCGGTTGACATGCTCGGAGGAAAATCGCTCGGTGACACTCTGCTTACCCCAACAAAAATATATGTCCGCCCTGTCCTCGCGCTGATAGACAAAGTAAAGGTCAAGGGCATCTCACATATTACCGGTGGCGGCTTTTATGAAAACATTCCGAGAAGCATTCCGGACGGACTCGGAGCCCGCATTGACCGCGCGGAGGTTCGTGTGCTGCCCATTTTCGATCTGATCGCAAGCACTGGCAAAATAAGCGAGCGCGATATGTTCAATACCTTCAATATGGGCGTCGGTATGAGCATTGTTGTTGCTGAAGAAGATGCCGATGCTGCGCTCGGTATTTTGCGCGAGAACGGCGAGAACGCTTATGCTATCGGATGTATCGTCAAATCCGACGTAAAAACGGAAATATGCTGAAAACATTTGCGGCAAGCATTTCAGCCGGAATTCTGATTGCAATCGGCGGAAGTGTATTCCTCGCCTGCGACAACAGGTATATCGGTTCCCTGCTCTTCTCTGTCGCGCTTCTTTGCATATGCTACCTCGGATATTATCTGTTTACCGGAAAGATCGGATATCTTACTGAGGATCATTCTCCGGGAAACATTATGAGACTGCTGACGGGACTTGCCGGAAATCTGACCGTCACATTCCTGCTCGGGCTGCTTATCAGATATACTGTTCCGTCGCTTGGTGAAAAAGCCGCCGTAATATGCGAGGACAAGCTCGGGCAGACCTTTATGCAAACTCTGATCCGGGCAGTGTTCTGCGGAATACTCATGTATCTGGCCGTACACATATTCCGAGAAAAAAATACACCTATCGGAATTCTGTTCTGTGTCCCGGTATTTATTCTCAGCGGATTTGAACACTCGGTTGCCGATATGTATTATTTCGGTGCGTCGGGTATTTCAAATGTTAAAATTCTGTCCTTTGAGACGGCGGCTGTTGCCGGGAACACGGTCGGCAGCCTGATTTTGCCGCTTATATCAAAGCTGGGAGGAAAGCATGAAAAAAAATAGTGTAAACATCGCAGTGCTGGTTTCGGGCGGAGGAACCAATCTTCAGGCGCTGATCAACGCGCAAAAAAAAGGTATTCTCCACAGCGGAAAAATAGTGCTTGTCATTTCAAGCAAGCCGGATGCCTACGCAATAGTACGGGCACGTAAAAATGATATTCCGGTGGCCGTAGTTGAAAAAAAAGTGCTCGGGCAGTCAGGCATGGAAAACCGCATTTCGGAGCTGCTTGAGCAAAATGCGATAGATCTTATCGTTCTCGCCGGATTTATGAGCATTCTCTCCCCCGGGTTTACCCAAAGGTACGACCGCCGTATCATAAACGTACATCCCTCGCTTATCCCATCATTTTGCGGTGAAGGCTTTTACGGACTGCGGGTGCACGAGGCGGCGCTTGCCAAAGGCGTCAAGGTCACGGGGGCAACAGTGCATTTTGTCAACGAAATTCCGGACGGCGGTGAGATCATTCTTCAAAAAGCCGTACGCGTGCTCAATAATGACACGCCGCAAAGCCTGCAAAAGCGTGTAATGCGCCTTGCTGAGCACAAAATACTTCCACAGGCGGCAGAGTTAGTCGCCGCGGGATTGTTGAAGGAGGAAAATCATAAATGAATGTTTACCAGACCTATGATATCGCGGACCTTGTCCGTGACAACAGTTATGTCGGACGCGGCATTGTGATAGGCAAGTCAGCGGACGGAAAATACGCCTGCTCCGCATATTTCATAATGGGGCGAAGTGCAAACAGCCGCAACCGCGTGTTTGCAGAAAAAGACGGCGTGCTGTACACCGAGCCGTTTGATGCGTCCCGCGTAGAGGATCCGAGTCTCATAATATACGCCGCTCAGAGGAAATACAAAAATAACCTGATCGTCACCAACGGAGATCAGACCGATACAATTTATGATGGGCTGAAAGCCGGAAAATCCTTCAAGGAAGCACTTGAGGCCCGTACATTTGAACCGGACGCACCTAACCTTACTCCCCGCATCAGCGGAATACTTACCTTCGCCGACGGAGATTTTTCATACGAAATAAACATTCTCAAAAGTGCTGACGCGGCAGGAACCGCCTGCAACCGCTATACATTTTCATATTCGGCGCTGCCAGGACTCGGACACTTTATTCACACTTACATAGGTGACGGCAACCCACTACCGACATTTACCGGTGAACCGGAGCGCGTAAGTATTCCCGACTGCATCGACAGCTTTTCCGATTCACTTTGGGACGCGCTCAACCATGACAACCGCATATCGCTATATGTCCGCTATACGGATCTTGCAACGGGGCGTGAGCAAAACCGCCTGATCAATCAAAACAAGTGAGGATTTGAAAATGAAAGAATTTGAGTTGAAGTACGGTTGCAATCCCAACCAAAAGCCCGCCAGAATCTTTATGGACAACGGTGCCGATCTGCCGATCGAAATTCTCTGCGGACGCCCCGGATATATCAATTTTCTTGATGCCTTCAATTCCTGGCAGCTTGTAAAAGAGCTGAAAGCGGCACTGGGACTTCCGGCAGTCGCCTCATTCAAGCATGTCAGCCCCACCTCAGCCGCCGTTGGTACCATACTGCCCGAAAAGCTGAAAAAGGCCTGCTTTGCAGATGACATTGAAGGTCTTGACGACTCTCCGCTTGCCTGCGCCTATGCGCGTGCCAGAGGCACAGACCGTATGTGCTCTTTCGGCGATTGGGTTGCGCTCTCCGATGTATGCGACGTAACCACCGCAAAAATGATAAAGCGTGAGGTTTCCGACGGTATCATCGCCCCGGGTTACGCCCCCGAAGCGCTGGAAATACTCAGATCAAAACGCAACGGAAATTATAATATAGTAAAGATCGATCCCAATTATGTCCCCGAGGCAACCGAGCGCAAGCAGGTGTTCGGTATCACATTTGAGCAGGGCAGAAACAATTTCGAGATCAATCGCGCACTGCTTTCCAAAATTGTAACCAAAAACAAAGAGCTCCCCGAAAGTGCCGTCCGGGACCTTATTATTTCGCTCATCACACTGAAATACACTCAGTCAAATTCGGTTTGTTATGCATACGACGGGCAGGCAATAGGCGTGGGCGCCGGTCAGCAATCAAGAATACACTGCACGCGTCTTGCCGGAAGCAAAGCGGACACATGGTTTCTGCGTCAGTACGAAAAAGTGCTCGAGTTGCCCTTCCTTCCGACTCTCGGCCGCGCCGATCGCGATAATGTCATCGACGGATATATCAACAAAAATGAAGAGGATGTGTGTGCCGATGGCAACTGGCAAAAATATTTTACCCGTCAGCCGGAGCCGCTGACCGATGCCGAAGCCCGAAAGTATCTTGCCACGGTTGACGGCGTATCGCTCGGCTCCGACGCCTTCTTCCCGTTCAGCGACAACATTGAAAGAGCCAGACGCAGCGGTGTCAGCTATGTGGCTGAGCCGGGCGGCTCCATACGCGACGATGTCGTAATTGAATGTGCTGATAAATACGACATGGTAATGGCATTCACCGGTATGCGGTTGTTCCATCATTGATTACGGAGGACGGCATGAAAATACTTGTAGTCGGCGGCGGCGGTCGCGAACACGCCATCATCAGAAAACTAAAACAAAACAAATCAGTTGAATGCATATATGCACTTCCCGGCAATGGAGGCATCGCAGCGGATGCAATATGTGTTCCTATCGGTGCCTGTGACATCGACAGTATAGTTGACTTTGCCGTAAAAGAACACATAGATTTTGCGGTTGTTGCACCCGACGATCCTCTGGTGCTCGGCTGTGTCGACAAGCTGGAGGCGGCTGGAATTTCCTGCTTCGGTCCCCGGGCAAATGCGGCTATAATCGAAGGGAGCAAGGTGTTTTCCAAGGCTCTTATGAAAAAATATAACATTCCGACCGCCGCGTATGAGGTATTTGACAACCCTGAGGCGGCGCTCAGCTATCTCGACAGCGCCCCTGTCCCCATTGTCATAAAGGCCGACGGACTGGCGCTCGGCAAGGGAGTCACAGTTGCGTTCACCCGCGAGGACGCCCAAAAAGCCGTCATTGAAGCCATGCGTGACAAAAAATTCGGCAAGAGCGGCGAGCAGATCGTGATTGAAGAATATCTCGAAGGTCCGGAGGTTTCGGTGCTTGCCTTTACTGACGGTAACGTCATAAAGCCCATGGTTTCGTCAATGGACCATAAACGGGCAAAAGACGGCGACAAAGGCCCGAATACCGGAGGTATGGGTGCGGTGGCACCAAATCCGTTTTATTCCGAGGAAACGGCCGAGCGCTGCATGAAGGAGATCTTCCTGCCCACCATGCATGCCATGAACGCCGAGGACAGAACCTTCCGCGGATGCCTTTACTTCGGACTGATGCTGACCAAAGACGGCCCCCGGGTTATTGAATACAACTGTCGGTTCGGCGATCCTGAAACGCAGGCGGTACTGCCGCTGCTTGAGAGCGACCTGCTTACCGTCATGCAGGCAACGGCAAACGGAACACTGGCCGACACAGAGGTAAGGTTCAGCCGCAAGTCATCGTGCTGCGTTGTCATGGCATCGGAAGGTTATCCTACCTCATATCAGACCGGATTTGAAATAAACATACCTGCGTCCGTTTCTGATTCTGTTTTTGTGGCCGGCGCCGTACTGAAGGACGGAGAGCTACACACCGGCGGCGGCAGGGTGCTCGGCGTTACCTCAGTAGAGGACACACTGGAGCTTGCTGTGGCATCAGCATATGAAAAAGCGGAAAAGATCTCATTTGAAAACGCGTACTTTCGGCATGATATCGGCAAAAAAGCCTTAACGGCGAAGGAGGTCTGATATGGTTTACAGAGTTTATGTGGAAAAAAAGCCCGAACTTGCTCATGAAGCTCAGAGCCTGCTTACGGAAGCGCGGAATCTGCTTGGCATTTCGGGACTTGAGAACGTCAGGATAATTAACAGATATGACGCTGAGAAGATATCGGCAGAGCTGTTTGCATATGCCGAAAAAACAGTGTTTTCAGAGCCTCAGCTCGATATAGTAACACATGATCTTGACACAGACGGCGCCGTGGCATTTGCATTGGAATATCTGCCCGGACAATTTGATCAGCGCGCCGACAGTGCCGCACAATGTATTCAGATAATATCAAAATCCGCCCGTCCTGTTATCCGCACTGCAAAAGTGTATCTTTTGTACGGTAGCCTGTCAGATGAGCAAATCCAAAAAATCAAAAAATATGTAATCAATCCGGTTGAGGCACGGGAGGCTTCATTTGAAAAGCCTGATACACTGGAGCTACAAACGGAGGTTCCGCACAAGGTACGCACGCTTGACGGCTTCACTGCGCTCGACCGCGCAGGGCTGGAGGCGTTTATCCGCGAATACGGACTTGCCATGGATATCGACGACATCGCCTTCTGCCAGAGGTATTTTCTCTCCGAGGGACGTAACCCAACCATAACGGAAATACGCATGATCGACACCTACTGGTCAGATCACTGCCGCCATACAACATTCCTGACTGTCATAGATAATGTCAGCTTTGAAGATGAGCTTATTCAAAAGACATATAACGAATACCTTGACGTAAGGCGGGAGCTTGGCAGAACAAAACCGATCTGCCTTATGGATATCGCCACCATTGCCGTAAAGGCGCTCAAAGCGCAGGGCAAGCTCGACCGGTTGGACGAGAGTGAGGAGGTAAACGCCTGCACCGTAAAGATCAATGTGGAATCTGACGGTGTAAGCGAGCCGTGGCTGCTGCTGTTCAAAAATGAAACACACAACCATCCGACCGAGATCGAGCCGTTCGGCGGTGCCGCAACCTGCATCGGCGGCGCAATACGCGATCCCCTCTCGGGACGTGCCTATGTTTACGGTGCCATGCGCGTAACCGGCGCGGCCGACCCGCTCAAGCCTATTGATGAAACCATAAAAGGTAAGCTGCCCCAGCGCAAAATAGTCACAACCGCCGCAGCGGGATACTCCTCCTACGGAAATCAGATAGGTCTTGCAACCGGAATCGTTGATGAGATCTACCATCCGGGCTACGCCGCAAAGCGTATGGAAATAGGCGCGGTAATTGCCGCTACGCCCGCCGCAAATGTCCGGCGTGAGGTACCTGCCCCGGGAGATGTTGTGATACTTCTCGGTGGCGCTACCGGCCGCGACGGCTGCGGCGGTGCCACCGGCTCGTCCAAGTCTCACACCGTGTCCTCGATAGAGACATGCGGTGCCGAGGTGCAAAAAGGAAATGCTCCGGAAGAGCGAAAGCTGCAAAGACTGTTCCGCAACGCAGAGGTCTGCCGAATGATCAAGCGCTGTAACGACTTCGGTGCAGGCGGCGTATCTGTTGCCATCGGCGAGCTTGCGGACGGCCTTGACATTGACCTTGATGCCGTCCCCAAAAAATATGAAGGTCTTGACGGAACCGAGCTTGCCATAAGCGAAAGTCAGGAGCGCATGGCAGTTGTCGTGGAGGCAGCATGCGTCAACGATTTTCTTGCCCTTGCCGATGCAGAAAATCTCACGGCAACGCCTGTGGCAACCGTAACCGAACAACCGAGACTCGTTATGCACTGGAACGGCAAAACAATTGTTGACATTAGCCGGGAATTCCTGAATTCCAACGGTGCCGACAAGCATATTGAAATTCAGACCGAATCGCCTGCCGTTGAAAGCAAAAATATCTCCGGGACCTTCACCGAAAACTACCTTGCCTTGGCTGACGACCTGAATATCTGCTCCAAGCGCGGACTTTCAGAGCGCTTTGACTCCACCATAGGTGCCGGTACGGTGCTTATGCCGTTCGGCGGCAAAAATCAACTCACGCCAATTCAGGCTATGGTGCACAAAATTCCCATGGAGAACAAGCACACCGATGACTGTTCTCTGATGGCGTTCGGCTATAATCCATTTATCGCGGAAAAAAGCCCGTATCACGGCGCATATCTTGCAGTGGTGGAATCAGTATGCAAGCTTATAGCATCGGGCGCGGATTTCAAGGACGTTTACCTTACATTCCAGGAATACTTCAAGCGTCCCGGAAAAGACGGCAAGAGGTGGAGTCAGCCGTTCTGCGCACTGCTCGGCGCCTTCAAGGCTCAAATGGAGCTTGGGATAGGAGCTATCGGCGGTAAAGACTCCATGAGCGGGTCATTTGAACAGCTCGACGTTCCACCGACACTGGTTTCCTTTGCCGTTACCACTTCAAAAACAGGCCGCATCGTTTCTCCGGAATTCAAAGCACCCGGAAACAAGGTCGTATTTCTCGCCCCCGAATATGACGAAAATCATTTGCCGAAGACCGCTTCCCTGCTCTCGCTGTTCGCAAAAGTAAGCGATATGCTCCGCAGCGGCCGTGCCGTTGCCTGCTATACTCCCGGCATGGGTGGCATTGCCGAGGCGGTGATGAAAATGTGCTTCGGCAACGGACTCGGCTTCACATTTGCAAACGGAACAGAGATGAATGACATTTTCGGCTACAGCTACGCCGGATTCCTGCTTGAAGTCACCGATGCGCAAGATGAGCATAACATCATCGGCGAGGTCACCGATACTCCCGAGATCGTTCTTGCCGGAGAACACATAGCTCTTTCCCGCCTGCTGGGTATATACGAAAACAAGCTGGAAAGCGTATTTCCCTGTAATATCAAAAATACAGGAGATACTCCGAAAACTCTCTCCTATACAGTCAAGGATCGGGTTGCCCCGGCAATCAGTGCAGTTAAGCCAAAGGTGCTGATTCCCGTGTTCCCCGGTACCAACTGCGAATATGATTCCGCACGTGCAGTCGCAGACGCCGGAGCTGAACCACAGATAATAGTCATCAACAACCTCTCAGCCGACGGCATAGCTCGCAGTATAGACCGTTTTGCGAATGAGCTGAGATCCGCACAAATAATCTTTATCCCCGGCGGCTTTTCCGGAGCAGATGAGCCTGACGGCAGCGGCAAATTTATCACCGCCTTTTTCAGAAACCCTGCAATAAAGGATGGTGTAACCGAGCTGCTCGACCGCCGTGATGGCCTGATCTGCGGTATCTGCAACGGATTTCAGGCGCTTATCAAGCTGGGGCTTGTTCCTTACGGAAAAATTATGGACACCGACGCAAGCTGCCCCACGCTTACCTATAACACAATTGCCCGCCACCAGTCGCGCATAGTCCGCACCCGTATTGCGTCAAACAAATCACCGTGGCTGTCGCTCATGCAGGTCGGAGATATCGTGAATGTTCCCGTATCGCACGGTGAAGGACGGTTTCTGGCAGACACAGAACTCATTGAGCAGCTTGCCGCAAACGGTCAGATAGCCACACAGTATGTGGATCCCGACGGACGTGCAACGGCCGATATCCGCTACAATCCCAACGACTCCGCCTGCGCCATTGAGGGTATTACCTCCCCGGACGGCAGGGTGTTCGGCAAAATGGGACACAGTGAGCGTGTCGGAGACGGCCTTTACCGCAATGTTTGCGGAAACTATGACATAAGAATGTTTGAAGCAGCCGTAAAATACTTTAAATGAAATGAAGGAGATTCACCATGGCTTACTTATCCGATATTGAAATTGCCCAACAGTGCCGCCCCGAGCATATTCTGAACATCGCACAGCGAGCTCATGTTGACGAAAAATACGTTGAACAGTACGGAAAATACAAGGCAAAAATAGATCTGTCACTGCTGGACGAAGCCCCGCGCAAGAACGGCAAGCTGGTACTTGTAACCGCAATCACCCCTACACCTGCCGGCGAAGGAAAAACCACAACCACAATCGGCCTTGCAGACGGTCTTCGCCGAATTGGTAAGGACGTAATTGTTGCACTTCGCGAGCCGTCACTCGGCCCCGTCTTCGGAATAAAGGGAGGTGCAGCCGGCGGTGGATACGCTCAGGTCGTCCCGATGGAGGATATCAATCTTCACTTCACCGGTGACTTTCACGCTATCGGTGCGGCAAACAATCTGCTTGCCGCTATGCTGGACAATCATATCCAACAGGGCAACGCGCTCGGTATTGACGTAAGAAAAATCACTTGGCGGCGCTGTGTGGACATGAACGACCGGCAGCTGCGTTTTATTGTGGACGGACTCGGCGGACGAGTCAACGGCACACCGAGAGAGGACGGATTTGATATCACGGTCGCGTCGGAGATCATGGCTGTACTGTGTCTCTCCTCTTGCCTGTCCGACCTGAAAGCCCGCCTCTCGCGTATAATTGTCGGCTACACCTATGATGACAAGCCCGTGACCGCCGGAGATCTTCACGCGGCCGGCGCAATGACGGCCCTCCTCCGTGACGCACTCAAGCCCAATCTTGTTCAGACGCTCGAAGGTACTCCGGCTTTTGTACACGGCGGCCCGTTTGCCAATATCGCCCATGGCTGCAACTCCGTGGTGGCAACACGCATGGCACTCAGACTGGGCGACTATGCCGTTACCGAGGCAGGCTTCGGTGCCGATCTCGGAGCCGAAAAATTTTTTGACATAAAATGCCGTATGGCAGGACTCACACCTGACGCCGTTGTAATTGTGGCCACAGTGCGCGCCCTGAAGATGCACGGTGGACTTGCAAAGGATGCGCTGTCAACAGAGAATCTCGAAGCACTTGAGCGTGGTATTCCCAACCTGCTGCGTCACGTTTCGAATATCAAAAATGTTTATCACCTGCCTGCCGTAGTTGCGGTGAACCGTTTCCCGACAGATACTGATGCGGAAATCGATTTCATTATTCAAAAATGCCGCGAGCTTGGCGTTAACACCGTTCTCTCAACCGTCTGGGCAGAAGGCGGAAAGGGCGGCGAGGCACTTGCACACGAGGTCGTACGGCTGTGTGAATCGGAAAAAGAAACGTTTACATTCTCATACGATGACGAGTTGCCGATTGCCGGCAAAATCGAGGCAGTTGTCAGAAGAATATACGGCGGAAGCGGTGTAAACATACTGCCCGCTGCCCGAAAGCAAATAGAAATGCTTGAGGCACTTGGCTTCGGCAAATGCCCGGTTTGCATTGCAAAAACGCAATACAGCTTTTCGGATGATCCGTCCAAGCTCGGCGCTCCCGAAAATTTCACTGTAACCGTGAAAAACGTCAGGATTTCCGCCGGGGCAGGATTTGTTGTGGTGCTAACCGGAGATATAATGACCATGCCCGGCCTGCCCAAATCCCCGGCGGCAGAGCGCATAGACGTAACCGATGACGGCAGGATAGTAGGTCTGTTCTGAGGCAGTTGGAATAATGATTAACGGTCCGGATGTTTTCCGGGCCGTTTTTTCGTTTACAGCTCCGAAATACGAGCAAGTACGACCGCATACACACCCTTCTGATCACAACTAATTCTTAGCCCTAAATTAATACGCATCTTTCATCCATATTTCCAAAGTGGTACAATGAAGTACA
>URHI01000049.1 GCA_900547565.1 uncultured Eubacteriales bacterium
TAACGGTACGCTCGTCGGTAAAGGACAGGAACGGATGAACAAACCGTATGCGACCGCCCGCCACATCCTCGACGTTGTTTTTTATATTTTCGGGATAGGAAATTACCATAGGGCAGTTGTAATGATTCTGTGCACACTCGGTTTCACGGCGCTCATAAAACACGCTCGGATAAAAAACGGTTCCCGCCCCATGGTCGATCAGCCACTGAATATGCCCATGCACCAGCTTGGCCGGATAACACTCGGACTCGGACGGTATGGACTCCATGCCCGCCTGATATATCTTACGGCTTGAGAAGGGCGACAGCATGACACAAAAGCCCAACTGTCTGAAAAACGTTGCCCAGAACGGATAGTTTTCATATATATTCAGCACGCGCGGTATTCCGATAACCCCTCTCGGAGCGTCTGCACGCGGAGGATAATCAAACAGCCGTTTGCGTTTGTATTCAAACATGTCCTCGCAACGCCGGTCGCCGTTGCCGCCGACCCGGCGTTCACAGCGGTTTCCGGTTATGTACTTGCGGCCACCCGAAAATGTGTTAACAGTCAGCAGACAGTTGTTCTCACAGCCGCCGCAGCGCGTGGTAGTGCTTTGATATTCAAGCGCGGCTATGCTGTCAAAATCAAGCATGGAGCAGGCCTGCCCGGTATACCGTTCGCGTGCGATAAGCGCCGCACCGAAGGCACCCATAAGCCCGCATATATCGGGGCAGATGACCTGTGCCCCTGAAATACGTTCAAGCGCACGCAGTACCGCCTTGTTGTAAAACGTGCCGCCCTGCACCACAATATGCTCGCCGAGGTCGTGCGCGTCAGCCAGCTTAATAACCTTGAACAGCGCGTTTTTGACAACCGAATAGGCTAACCCTGCCGAAATGTCCTCGACGCTCGCACCTTCCTTCTGCGCCTGCTTGACGTTAGAGTTCATAAACACGGTACAGCGCGTCCCGAGATCGACGGGAGCTGGCGCAAACAGCGCCGCTTCGGCAAACTGTGCCGCGGTAAGTCCCAGAGAGACGGCAAAATTCTCAATAAACGATCCGCACCCGGACGAGCATGCCTCATTGAGCAGTATGCTGTCGACAGTGCCGTTTTTCAGCTTTATACACTTCATGTCCTGCCCGCCGATGTCCAGCACACAATCGGTCAGCGGATCAAAAAACATTGCCGCGCGGGCATGCGCCACCGTTTCTACCTCGCCCTCGTCCAGCGAAAATGCCGATTTGAGCAGCTGCTCGCCATAGCCGGTTGAGCAAGAGCGCAGTATGCACGCTCCCGTTGGCATAACAGCACGAAGCCGTCCCACGGCGTCAATTGCCGTCCGGACCGGGTCGCCGCAGTTGTTTTGATAGTCGTGGAACAACAGCTCGCCATTCTCGCCTATCAGCACCAGCTTGGTAGTGGTCGAACCGGCGTCAATTCCGAGATAGCACCCCCCGCTGTAGCTTTCAAGCTGCCCGCGACGGACGTGAGCGGTGGCATGCCGCGCCTCAAATTCAGCGTACTCTGCATGATCGGCAAAAAGCGGCGCCAGTCGTCCCGTTTCAAAGCGCACATCGGACGCCTGCTCCAGCATACCGCACAGCTGACCTATGGACATGACCGCCCCCTGCTGCTTCTGCATGGCGGCGCCAATTGCGGCGAAAAGATGCGAATTTTCCGGTTCGATCACCTGCTCGGGTGTCAGGTGCAGGGTGCGGACAAACGCCGTCCTCAGCTGCGGCATAAAATGCAGCGGTCCGCCGAGAAAAGCCACATTTCCGCGTATCGGCTTGCCGCAGGCAAGTCCGGATACCGTCTGATTGACAACCGCCTGAAGCACCGAGGCGGCAATATCGGCACGGGACGCACCGTCATTGATGAGCGGCTGTATGTCGGTTTTGGCAAACACACCGCACCGCGACGCAATCGGATATATCTCACGCGCGTCGGCTGCAGCAAGATTGAGTCCGGCGGCGTCGGTCTGAAGCAATGCCGCCATCTGATCAATAAAAGAGCCTGTTCCACCGGCACAAACTCCGTTCATGCGTTCCTCAAGCCCGCCGTCAAAATAAATGATCTTGGCGTCTTCGCCGCCAAGCTCCACCGCAACATTTGTGCGCGGATATAACGTACGCAGTGCCGTAGCGACTGCAACCACCTCTTGCACAAAAGGCAGGGACAATGCCCCCGCCATGCTTATAGCGCCCGAACCGGTCATATGTATGTCCAGCATAACGTCACCCAGCTGCTGCTTTGCGGCAGTGACCAGTCCTGCCAGCGCCTCACGCGTTTGCGCCATGTGACGGCGATACTCCCCGAACGCAGGACGTCCGTCCGGCCCCAGCACCGCCAGCTTGACGGTGGTGGAGCCAATATCTATTCCCGCCCGAAGCAGGGTATTGTTAACATTTTCCATATAATTACCTTAACTTTTGTTATGCCCGAGACTGAATTTCGGTTCTTCTCCCCGCATCAGACGAACGATGTTGCCGCGATGTCTGACTATCACAAACAGCACGCACGCACTGTACATCAGGCACGCCGCAAGGCTTCCGCCGAACGCGACGACGCACATCGCCCCAACCAACAGCGCACACATAGTGGACAGCGACATATATTTTAACGTCAGCAACAAAAACACCATGACTGCCGTTGCCACCGCCCCGGCCCCCGGATGAATGAACCACAGCGTTGACAGACACACCAGAAATCCCTTGCCACCGCGAAACCGGTACATTACGGGATACGCATGTCCGAGCAGTGCAAAAATGCCGGCATATGCCACACCGAACTGACGGTCACCTGCAAAGTGCGCAAACAGCGCCCCTGCCACAAGCGATATTAAGGCACCCTTGCCTATATCCAGCACAAACACAAGCCATGCGTATTTTTTACCGAATACACGGGCAAAGTTGGTAAAGCCGGGATTGTGGCTTCCAAGCTCCCGTATGTCCCGATGATATATGGTCTTTGACAGCATTATGGCAGGGTTGGCCCCCGATATAAGATAGGCCGCTGCCGCCACTATAAAATATACGGCGATGTTCATATCGTACCCTTATTCTATGATAAAAATATAATGATATATGTCCTGTCCGCCCTCTGTTACATACACCTCGCAGCCGGGGTGAGAGGCAGCTATATAGTCGCGTATCGCCTCGGTCTCACAAGCATCGGAGTCCTTTCCGCATATGAGGATACATACCTCGCGGGAATCAAAATCTATACTGTCAACAAGACGACGCGCGGTATCCACCCGGTCGTTGTCTGCCGACAGCACATTGTCGCCCACAAAGCCAATATATTCTCCGCGGTACAGCGACAGCTCTCCGCTCTGAGTGTCGCGCGAGCAGGTGGATATTGCAGCGGTTATGACTCCCTCCATAGCCGACTCAAGCTCGTGCACAATGCGCTCGGTATCGCCTGACGATGTGTCAAGCATAGCTATAGCGGCGTAACCCTGGCCGATATTGTGACTGTTCAGCACCCTTACGTCAGCAGCGTCATACATGCCGGCCGCCTGCCGCGCAGTGAGTATGACATTGCCGTTGTTAGGCAATACAAATATTGTGTCGGCATCGACGTGCCGGAATGCGTCGAGAAAATCGGCCGCCGACGGATTCATGCTCTGACCGCCGTTGACCACCACGTCAGCTCCCAGCTGCGAGAAAATGTCCTGTATGCCCGCACCGCAGGCAACTGTCACCACGCCGTACGCGCGGTGCTCGGCGGCAGGCTGCGGCAACGGCTCGTTGTCAAGGCTGTTGTGCTGGAGCGACATGTTTTCTATCTTGACCGTCAGAAATTCGCCGAACTGCCGGCAGAAAGCCAGCACACGGTCAGGAGTCATGGTGTGAACGTGAATTTTGACCACACTCCCTGTCTTAAACGCCACCACCGACTCGCCTACGGACTTGAGAAAATCGGTAATTACGTTGACATTGAACGAGCCAATATCCGTCTTGGCATTTTGCAGGCGCAGCAGCAGCTCGGTACAGTAGCCGAACTCCAGTACGCTGTCCTCGGTGAAGCGGCTGATATCGACCTTATGCTCCGCTTCGGAAGAGATATGATCATAATATGCCGTGTCTGCACTGCCTTCAAGCGCCAGACGTGCCCCCTCTGCAATGCGGATAAGTCCCGCGCCGCCCGAATCGACCACCCCGGCTTTTCTGAGCACATCGAGCAGCTCCGGTGTGCGCGCCAGCGATCTCCCTGCCTCGTCAATAAAGTAATTCAGCAATTCATTGACTGTCTCAGGGGACTGTGCTACGGCATATTCCGTCGCTTCGCGCGCTACTGTAAGTATTGTGCCTTCCGCGGGCTGCATTACGGCATGGTAAGCGTGTGCCACACCCTCGCGCATGGCCTGCCCGAGGCGGGCCACATCAGGACGCTCCGCGCCCTCGAGTCCGGCAGCGACTCCGTCGAACAGCTGTGACAGTATAACTCCCGAGTTGCCGCGTGCCGACAGCAGCATGCCGTCCGCGATCATTCGTGCGGCCTTTCCGGTATTGTCAATGCCGTCGGTATCAACGGCAGCGCCTCCCTGCACGGTCAGAAGCATATTATCGCCGGTGTCACCGTCGGGAATGGGAAAAACGTTGAGATCGTTCACCTCCGTAACATGGCGGCGAAGATTGGCGGCGCCCGCCGTCACCATGCTTTTGAACATGGCGGCATCCAAACTGTATATATTCATAGTGTAAAATCCCTTCAGATCCGTTCGCGCCGGCTCAGGCTCCCACGCGGAAGGTAACCGGCTTGCCGAAGCCGAGCAAAACCATAGCGTCCGGGCCTATAGACGCACCGATGATCGGACCGATATATCCGACATGAACATCCCGGCAGGGTATCTGTTCACGTATGAGCTGCTTCATGAACTCAACCTCCTGCTCGGAGCAGTCGGCATGAACAAAGTAAATTGTCTGCTGCGCTGCATTTTCAATGCTGTCCTTGAGCAGTGAAACCAACTCGCGCATGGACGTCTGTCTGCCCTTGACCTTTTTAAAAGCGGCCTGTTCCCCGTCAAGGTCTGAAATTATGATCGGCTTGACACCCATAAGGTTGCCGAAAAAGGCGGCAGAGCCCTTGACGCGTCCGGCGCGGCGCAAAGCGTCCAGCGAATGTACAGTGCAATATTCATTTACGCGCTTACGCTGGCTTATAACATAGTCGGCAATTTCACTCGCCGACCGCTCGCCGTCGTTGATCTTTGCGGCCTCGATGGCAAGCATACCCTCGCCCATGCTGGCATTGAGCGAATCAACACAGACAATTGTACGGTCGGGGTGCTCGGACATCAGCTTTTCAGCCAGCACGTGTGCGGTGTTGACCGAGCCGGATTGCTTGGACGAGCAGGCGATGTAAACTATATCGTAGTCCTCGGCCAGATATTTACCGAACACTCGGTTGAATTCATCGACCGGGACCTGTGTGGTAGTGATGCGCTTGCCATGGCGCATGATGTCGTAGAACTTGTGAACGTCCTCCGGCGTCCATGCCAGCGATGCGGGCGAAGTCACACCTTCAAAAACAGTGCTCATCTGAGCGTAATCGATATTATAGTGCTCCATAAGTTCCGGAGTCAGATCCGAGCAGGAATCGGTAATGATTTTTACTTTGTACATGTTAATCCTCCGTTTTGTCCGGACAAAGTCCGACACTATTTGACTGAATGTTACTATTTATTTATAAACTGAAACGAAACTTCACGAAAAACTCCGTAAATACAAGCGGCAACACAAAAAAGGCTCCGGCACATGCCAAAGCCTTATAGCTTTTATACATACCTCATGACTGTCCCGAGCGTAGCGGCAGCTTAACGATGAACGCCGTAACGTCGTTCTCGGAGTGGAACCACACCAATCCGTGGTGTAGATCGACTACACGCTTGACCACAGCTAAGCCCACACCGTTTCCGGGCGTTGCGTGCGATTTGTCAACCTGATAGAATTTCTGAAAAACACGCCGTGCATTTTCCGGTGCGATGTAGCTTCCCGTATTTTCCACTGTCACAGATACCGTACCGCCATCCGCCGCTGTGGTGTTTTCCGTCACTATTCTAACGCTTATAGTACCGCCGTATGGCGTGAATTTTACGGCATTGTCAATGATGTTTATCCACACCTGGCGCAAAAGCTCCTCGTTCGCGCATATTTCGACCTCGTCAAAATCGAGCATCAGATCAAGTGCCTTATGTGTCCACTTGTTCTCGAGTATAAGAAAACAGCTGCGTATCTGCTCGGACAGATTGAACTGAGTAACGCCGGTCAGAATGGTCTGGCCTTCAACGCGTGTAAGACTGAGCACATTTGTTGCCATATCGGACAAGCGCAGTGACTCTTCCTCAATGATGTTCAGGTATTCCTGACGCTGTTCTTCTGTCAGATCGCCGGATTTGAGCAGCTTTGCAAAGCCCGCTATGGACACAATGGGAGTTTTGAACTCATGCGAAAAGTTGTTGACAAAATCAAGTCTGAGCACCTCAGTGTTCTCAAGGTCCTCAGCCATGGTGTTAATGCTGTCAGTCAGCTCCATGACTGTCGGGTGCTTGGCAAAGACCGAGCCAAACGATATTCTCGCCTTGAAATCGCCTGTTGCCAACCGGTTCATAACATTGATAATCGTATTGATCGGTTTGACAAACAGCCGACCGAACAAAAACGAAAAAGCACTGCCCAGCACCACGCTGCTGATAAGCATAAGTCCGACCATCTGATAGCCGTTGACCAGCCCCAGTTCGCTGTGCGGCAGAATTCCGGTGTGTATCATAATAAGCGACACTCCGGCCACCACCAACAGCACCGCCAGCAATATTGCAAACGCGGCGCACGCAAACAGCAGCGTCAGCGACATGCGCGACTTGTGTTCCTTCAGCTTTACATTCAGCTTCATACCTTTTTCACCGCCTTATAGCCCAGTCCGCGCACCGACTCAATGCTGAATTCTTCCCAGCCTTCAAAACGTCGACGCAGACGTCCTATGTGTACTGTCAGCGTTTCCCAGCCGCTGTCAGACTCGATACCCCATATTTCATCCATAAGCTGTATTCTTGTAAAAATTTTGCCGGGGTAGGATAACAGCTTGTACAACAACAAAAATTCCTTCTGCGGCAGCACCTGGACCTGACCGTGCCCCGTAACTGTCATTGCATCGTAGTCCAGCACTACCTCTCCCATCTCAATGCGACGCTCGGATACTATCTTGGCACGTCGCAGCAACGCCCTGATACGCAGCAGCATTTCCTCCTCGTCGATCGGCTTGGTAATATAATCGTCTGTTCCGACAAGAAAGCCGCGATGACGGTCCTCCGGCAGCTGCTTTGCCGACACCATGAGTATCGGCATATCGTTATTGGATTCACGCAGTATTCGGGTGAATTCATAGCCGTCAATGCCCGGCATCATTATGTCCAGCACGACCAGATCAACATGCACCTCTCCCAGGCGTGCGAGCGCCTCCTCACCGTCTGACGCTGTGAAAACGGTATATCCGTTTTTCTCCAGCACGACGCGCATAAGTCTTCTCGTATTTTTATCGTCGTCCACTACAAGTATACGGAACATGCCCTCTCCCCCTCTTACGGTGATATTCGTCAGTATAATAATTCTTTATAAACTCAAACGAAACTCATATACACCCGTCTTTATCGGCAAAGGCGCCGCACACGGAGCACAACCGGGATGCGACGCCCAAAAAATCGTAATTTTATTTTACTCTTGCCTGTTCGACCCGATCGGTAAGGTATCTCCCCACCCGGTGCATGTAGCTGAGTCCGAGCGGCACAAATTCATCCTCTGCAGAGGCGACAATGCCCGCTCCTATCTCGTAAGTGAATACACCGGTGTAGTCTATCTCTCCCAGCGCCCGCGTGATCTCGCTCCAATTGAGCTTGCCGAGATACGGCAAAAGATGCTGATCGCCACGATAGTCGTTATCATGTATGTGCAGTGCCTTGAGCCGATCATGCCCCAGTGCACGGACAAAATCCTGAGCCTGATCGTCCCCGAACGGCAGTCCGACATGCCCCACATCAAGGCAGGCAACGATAAACTCGCTGTCCAGCGTATCTATGTAGCGCACAAACTCCTCCTTTGTTCCGCAGGTGTCATACACAATACACTTGCGCACAGGATCGGCCTGCCACATATTCTCCACGCCCAGCTTTATACCGTATTCGCGGCAATATGGGATAAGTCCGCGGTAGAATTCCATATTTCGCTCAAATATCTCCTGCTCGTGATTGTGGTAAACAAAATGATGGAGCGGGTGCATAACGCACACCTCGGCACCGAATATGGCAGATATCTCCATGGCGCGGTGCAGACGCGGCAGAATCACTTCACGGTAGCTGTCATCGTCCTTCCACGTCTTGAACGAAAATGGCGCATGCGTCTGATTTATGCGCATACCGAAACCTTCACACACACGGCGGACATACTCTGCGCGCTCGCGCCAGCCGTCGGTGTTGAATATGTTGTCATCTGCCACCATTTCCTCAAGAGAATAGTCCACGCAGTCAAAGCCTGCCTCGCTGTAAAGCCGGGCGCATTGCTCAAAGTCATAGCGTCGGAACAGATTGCGGATATTTATCGAAAGCTCCATTGGTATTATCCTCTCACACGATTATTTGCCAAGTACGATCCCGGCGATGTCGGCCGGGTCGGACACCATATATTCAGCTCCCAGCGTGCTGAGGTATGCACGGTCACGGAAGCCCCAGTCAACTGCGATACAGTCCATACCCGCGTTTTTGGCAGTCTGTATATCCACCTCGGTATCTCCAACGTAAACCGCCTGTCCGCGGTCAAACCCAAGCGCGTCCAGTACGGCGTTGACAGGGTCGGGGGCGGGCTTTTTGCGCATACCTGGACGCTCACCAATGGCGTAATCAAAAACATTGTCAAAATATCCGGCGCACAGCTCCTGAACCGCCTCGTCTATCTTGTTGGACACCACCGCCACCTTTACACCGTTCTCCTTGAGCCAGCGGATAAGCGGCAATATGCCGTCGTAAGGGCAGGTGCGTATTGCACAGTGCGAGGCATAATAGTCCTTCATACGCAGAAAAACGCGGTCGGTCACCTCGGCCGGGGTTGCGTCAGGCAGGCTCAGCTCTACCAGACGGCGCAAACCGTTTCCGAGATAGCTGCGCACCTCGCGCTCAGTCCGTCCGGGCAGACCGTTCTCGGACAGTACAGCGTTGATACTGTCAGTCAGGTCTCCAAGCGTGTCAAGTATGGTTCCGTCCATGTCGAAAACGACCAATTGATATTTCATTATTTATATCCTTTCAGTTTTCAGACTAAAAGCACCATAAGCGGCAGTGTCGCCACGCAGAACATTGTTGCAAGCAACACCACATTGGCGCTCATTTCCTGCTCACAGCCGTGAAGCTCTGCCAACGACAGCAGCATTGCGCCGGTCGGAGCGGCGCTCAGGACAAGTATGCATGCTTTGAACGTTTCGCTGACAAACGGCAGGAACAGCACGCAAAGATACGCGAACAGGGGATACACGATCAGCTTGAGTCCGCACACGATATACACGAACGTCCGCGTGAACAGTCTTTTCAGGCTCACCGACGCAAGCCGCATGCCGAGAATAAACATGCATATCGGCGTTGTCATTTTGCCCAGCAGTGACACGGCGCTCCCCAGCTCCTCCGGCAGATGAATGTCAAGAAAGTACAGCGGCAGCGATACCATAATTGCAATGGACGTCGGATTGAGCAGTGCGGATTTGATTGTAATATACTTGCGGTCGTTAGTGATGAGAAACACGCCCATGGTAAACACCAGCAGGTTCATGCTCATGCTGTACATGGTACTGTAGCAGGCTACGACCGGCTGATCCGGGAACAGTGCAAGCACCAGCGGCATACCTAAAAATCCGACGTTGCCCATCACCGCCCCGAACGACAGTATGCGGTACTTGGCGTCATCATATCTGCGATGCAGTACTATGTATAGAATAATAAATGAAATAATCTGTATAGCCAGTGTTATGATAAAGAACATCCCTATGTCACAGGCGCTCTCGAAGCTGTACTGCATGTTCTGAAACGCGCCGATTATCAGTGACGGCCCGCACACGTATATCAGAAATGCCGACAACGATTTTGCGTGCTCAGACCTTCCCTTGCCGGTCTTGACCAGAGTAAAGCCGCACGCCATGTACAGCATCATTACCAGAACATTTTTTAAAGCAATAGTAAACATAATTTCAAGTCTTTCCGTTTAAATCAAGCCTGTATCAGTCCAGCTTGAGGTCCCCTTCCTTTATCCAGCCCAGCTTGCGTAACAGCACACCGAAGGCCAGTGACAGCACCGCCGGCAATATAATGCAGCACAGAACAAGTCCGCACCACATAAGCGGCGTACGTTCGGTGGAGGAAATCACACCGATAGGGCCGACAAGGCCGCAGGTTCCCATGCCGGCCGACACGCCCGAGCACTCCAGCTTGAAGATCGTGGTCGACAGCGGACCGATGATGGCCGCGGCCAGTGTCGGTGGTATCCAGATGCGCGGGTTTTTACATATATTACCCATCTGAAGCATGGACGTACCCAATCCCTGCGACACAAGCCCGCTCCAGCGGTTTTCCTTGAAGGACATTACGGCAAAGCCTACCATCTGCGCACAACAACCCACCGTTGCGGCTCCGCCTGCCAGTCCGGCTATACCTATCATGGCGCATATCGCGGCGCTGGAAATAGGCAACGTCAGTATCATACCGACTACTACCGAGATGACAATACCCATGAGCACCGGCTGATATTCGGTCGCCATATTTATAAAGTTACCCAGATAATACATTACATATGCAATAAGCGGGCAAAGCAGCCATGACGCGGCAAAGCCGCCGAGTATGGTAACGGTGGGAGTAACCAGTATGTCGACCTTTGTCTTTTGTGACACCAGCTTGCCCAGCTCACACGCAACGATGACGGCAAAAAACGCGCCCGCCGGACCTGCGGTATAAAATATACCGTCTTCACCCTTGGCAGTTGCCGCCCAGCTGATTATGCGCCCGTCACTGAGTATGGCTCCCATGGCATTGCCTATGCTTCCTACCGTTGCGCAGGAAAATACAACAAGCGGCGGCATTTTCATTTTGTACGCCATGGCCACACCGATCGCCATGCCGCAGGCTCCCTTTGCAAACACTGCCACAGTGGCGAGAAATGCAAGTCCGGGAATTTTGCTCAGCGTATCAAATATGGTGCCGATGAGCAGTGACGCAAACAGACCGAGCGCCATAGCTCCCATAGCATCAATGAAATACAGATGACAAAGCTTTTTGAATTTTTCCATGTCTTACCCCATTATGTAGGTGAGCACATGTCCCACCGTTGTTATATATGCGGGAGCGACTCCCACATTCATTTGAAGATATGCCGGTTATTTCCCGAGCAGCAGGCGACGCAGGATCTTTTCGGGCACAGCTGAGAGATAGTCATTTTCCATAAGCTCGAGCATACCCCTGTCGCACAGCGCGGCCAGCTTGGGATCCATGGGTACACGTGCCAGAAGCTCAAGCCCCATATCGGCCGTGATCTGATCGATATGCGAGTCGCCGAACACCTTGATCTCACACCCACAGTCGGGACATTTTACATAACTCATGTTTTCCACCACGCCGAGCACCGGAATGTTCATCATCTTTGCCATGTTGACAGCCTTTGCCACTATCATGGACACCAGCTCCTGCGGTGAGCTGACAATGACAATACCCGACAGCGGTATGCTCTGGAACACGGTCAGCGGCACGTCGCCGGTTCCGGGAGGGCAGTCGACCAGCAGAAAGTCAAGGTCACGCCATATAACATCTGTCCAGAACTGCTTGACCGTACCCGCGATAACGGGTCCGCGCCAGACCACCGGCTTACGCTCGTCATCGAGCAGCAGGTTGACAGACATGATCTCGATGCCGGTCTTTGTTTTCGGGGGAATAAGCCCGTGCTCGTCACCCTCAACATCGGCATGCAGACCGAATATCTTGGGTACCGACGGGCCGGTTATATCCGCGTCGAGTATTCCTACCCGATATCCCTGCCGAGACAGATTTACCGCTAACATACAGGTAACCAGCGACTTACCGACGCCGCCCTTACCGCTGACCACACCGATAACATTTTTTACGTTGCTCAGCGGATTCGGTGCTTCATACATATTTTCCGACGCTCCCTTAGAAGGGCAGGACGCGCCGCAGCTTGAACAATCATGCGTACATTCTTCGGACATTTAAAAACCGTACCTTTCCTGGCAGGATGTGCATACGTCACAAACCGTCAATAAAAAAATAAATTTGGGGGTCTTCCCCTGTTTTTCGGAAATACTATTTATTATTATACACTAATTATATTCCCTTTTCAAGCACAAACCGATAATATTTTAATTCTTGTCTATATTGCAGTGATAGCAGGCGTTTTTTGAGGCCTCTGATAGTCTTTATGCTCCTGTAATGCCCCGCACGATGAAAAAATTTCCGAAAATTGTGCCGCGGCTCTTGAAAAAATTCAAAAATAGGTTATACTATTATGTGGAAAATTGTAAGTGAAGGATAGGTATAAATCTATGAACCACAAACTTGAAATGCTCAAAGAATTTCAGGGTGTCAAGGGCCCGGTGCTCACCGTCATCATGGACGGCGTCGGCCTCGCACCCGACACCATTGCAAATGCCGTGGCGGAAGCCTACACCCCCACGCTCGACATGCTTATGTCAAAATACCCCATGGTCAGACTCAAGGCACACGGCACAGCCGTCGGTCTGCCCTCAGACGACGATATGGGCAACTCCGAGGTGGGTCACAATGCACTCGGCTCCGGGCAGGTGTTTGCGCAGGGAGCAAAGCTGGTTACACAGTCCATCGAGTCGGGCAAAATGTTTGCCTCCGACACCTGGCGCGCACTGATCGGCAACGTCAAAGAGTCCGGCGGCACACTTCATTTCCTCGGCCTGTTCTCGGACGGTAACGTTCATTCGCACATTGACCACCTCAAAGCCATGATAAAGCAGGCCAAGACAGAGGGCGTGGCACGTGTCCGCATACACATACTCATCGACGGACGTGATGTCGGAGAAACATCGGCACTCGACTATATTCTGCCCTTTGAGCAGTTCCTTGACGAGCTACGCGCACCCGATTTTGACATAATGATCGCCTCGGGCGGCGGCCGCATGAAAATCACCATGGACCGCTATGAGGCCGACTGGTCAATGGTAGAGCGCGGTTGGCATACGCATGTGCTGGGCGACGCCGAGCAATTCTCTTCCGCCGCC
>URHI01000050.1 GCA_900547565.1 uncultured Eubacteriales bacterium
CTGCGCCTTCTAGCCACGGCCGCCGAAAACGCCCATGCTGCCGGAATATGGCTTGGTATATGCGGTGAGCTTGCGGCCAATCCCGCACTGACGCAACGGTTTATTGACATAGGGGTGGACGAGCTTTCGGTATCTCCGCCTTATGTACTGCCGCTGCGCGAGCGCATAGCCGATTGCAATTGATAAATATCAAGGAAAGGAATTATAAACATGCTATCATCAAAAAAGCTGTTGGCCGTGGCTGACGGCAACGCCGTACCGCTCGGCAAGGTACCGGACGAGGTCTTTTCCTCGGGCATGCTCGGCAACGGCTACGCGCTGGAGCCGGTATCCGGCACGATCTACAGTCCCGTGACCGGGCGCGTCGACAGTGTCACCGACACACGCCATGCCTATGGCATACACTCGGACGACGGACTTGACGTACTGGTGCATATCGGTGTCGACACCGTGAAGCTGGGGGGTGAGGGCTTCATAAGTCTGGTTGAGGAGGGCGACAGCGTCCGTGCCGGCGACATCATCGCCAAAGCCGACCTTGCCCTGATACGCTCACGAGGGCTGTCACCCATAACACCGGTGCTGGTATCAAACTCGGACGAGCTACGCACATTTGACGTTAAGCTGGGTAGCGTCCGAGGAGGCCGCAGTACCGTTGTTACCTACAAAAAATAAGACGTGAAGGGAGAAAAATGATGGTTAAGGTCAATACCGACTCCGCCGGGTTCGGAGTATTACAGCGCGTCGGGCGGGCATTCATGCTGCCGATCGCACTGCTGCCAATCGCGGGGCTGCTGCTCGGCATCGGCTCCTCGCTCACAAACACAACCATGCTCACGACATATAATCTCATGTCGGCAATGGGTCCCGGTACGGTTGCATATTCTGTGTTCACCGTGCTGTCCGATGTCGGCACGG
This sequence comes from uncultured Eubacteriales bacterium, assembly GCA_900547565.1. Classification (GTDB taxonomy): domain Bacteria; phylum Bacillota; class Clostridia; order Oscillospirales; family CAG-272; genus UMGS1002. Next base: position 916 of record URHI01000050.1, read on the forward strand.
TAATTTTCAACAATCTTGCGATTATTTTCGCAATGGGTGTCGCACTAGGCATGGCAGAAGCGGAAAAAGGCACCGCAACACTGTCAGCCGCGATAGCATTTTTTGTAATGCACCAGACGATACACGCACTGCTGGTACTCAGCGGCAGCCTGGAGGACGGCGTACTGCTCGACGGCTCCATTGCAAACGTGGTCGGAATACAGTCACTTGAAATGGGCGTGTTCGGCGGAATTATAGTCGGACTCGGCGTTGCGGCACTGCACAACCGGTTCTACAAAATCCGCCTGCCAAACGCCATTTCGTTCTTCGGCGGAACGCGCTTTGTTCCGATCATATCAACCGTAGTATACGTACTGGTCGGTGTGCTGATGTTCTTTATCTGGCCATATATTCAGAGTGCCATATACGCGCTGGGCAATCTCGTTTTGCGGTCAGGCTACGCCGGTACGCTGGTTTACGGATTTATCGAGCGACTGCTCATACCGTTCGGCTTGCATCACGTATTTTATCTGCCCTTCTGGCAGACAGGACTCGGCGGCTCTGCGCTCATCGACGGCAATCTGATCTACGGCGCGCAGAACATTTTCTTTGCGGAGCTTGCCTCGCCCAACACAACCGTGTTCTCGGTATCGGCAACGAGATTTATGAGCGGTAAATTCCCGTTCATGATATTCGGTCTGCCCGGTGCCGCGCTGGCAATGTACACCTGCGCCAAGCCCGAGAAGCGAAAGGTCGCGGGAGGACTTTTGCTTTCTGCCGCGCTGACCGCCATGCTCACGGGTATTACAGAGCCGTTGGAATTTACCTTTTTGTTCGTCGCACCCGCCATGTATTTGGTACACTGTGTGCTTGCCGGACTGTCGTATATGCTGATGCACATTCTGAATGTCGGCGTCGGCATGACGTTCTCGGGCGGTATAATCGACCTTATTCTTTTCGGCATACTTCAGGGCAATGCCAAAACCCATTGGCTGATGATCCCGCTGGTCGGCGTGTTCTACTTTGCCGTATACTTCCTGCTGTTCCGCTGGATGATACGCAAATTCAACTACACCACTCCGGGACGCGAAGATGACAACGCCGAAACCAAGCTGTACCGTCGTTCCGACTACGACGCGCGGCGGCGCGGCGAACCTGTACCCGAAGGCGTGGCGGCAGGCGGAGCGGCCAACGCATTTAATGCGTCCGGCCCAAGCCGCAGCCCCACCGTCGCCGATGCGGCGGGAGCAGAGCTGGCTGCCGACAGCGCGGTAAGGTCGGTGTCCGAGCTGATACTTGAAGGGCTGGGCGGCAGCGACAATCTTGTAACTCTCGACTGCTGCGCAACCAGGCTGCGCATTACTGTCAAGGACGGTGGTGCAGTCAGCGAGGACTTGCTGCGTCAGAGCGGCGCGGCAGGCGTTATAAGGCGTGGAGAAAGCATTCAGGTGGTCTACGGTCCGCAGGTATCGGTCATCAAAAGCGAGCTTGAGGATTATATGGGCAAGTCGTTCAACTGATGTCATATAACAATTGAAAAGCTCCAAGACTACTACCCGTGAGGCGGTAGTCAAAATCGTCCGGACAGGCAAAACAGCCTGCGCCACTCAAGACTTTACGGTGGCGCAGGCTGTTATACGGTGCTGTATTATTTTTAATTTTTTTCAAATAAACTATTGACAAACAAATGAAATTGTGATATTATAGTTAGGCGTTCAAGAGAGCGTGGATGCGTCGTTAGCTCAGCTGGATAGAGTGACTGGCTACGAACCAGTAGGTCGGGGGTTCGAGTCCCTTACGACGCGCCAAAAACACCTTGTCGGTACTATGTGCCGACAAGGTGTTTTTCGTTCGTTACGCAATTCAGGTCCCTGACTTTTTGCACCGTACGACAGTGCATGAGCATACATTGCAGAACACGGGTTCAAAACTGGAGTCTGGATCCCGAAAAAAACTCCCATCATTCTGTACCGTAAATATTACTTTTTATTCGCACTATGGCCAAAACCACTGTAACCAAATTCAAAAGTGCCACACTATATTAGTGAAAGGAGGCGATAAAATGCAAGAAACGAACAAAATGCGCAATCAGCTCATCAACGAGTTTGCCGAGAACTATATGGAAAAGCTATTCTACTTCTGCTTGAAAAAAACAGGCAACAATACAGAAGCCGAGGATCTGACACAAGATGTTACTCTTCAGATCATTACTGCTTTGAATAAAGGCACGATTCCTACAAGCTTTTCGGCATGGGTATGGCAGATCGCGCGTAACCGTTATTCGGTATGGGCAAAGGAAAAGCATGATCGAAATGAGTCGGTAACCGGTTCCGATATCGGCGATTATGAGATCGAAGATGAAAGCGAAAATATACTTGATGAAGTGATACATACAGAGCAAATGGCTCTGCTTCGGCGTGAGCTGGCGTTCATCAAAAGCGATTACCGCAACATCATTGTTGCCTATTATATAGAAAACAAAGGCATTCGTGATATTGCATGGTCGCTTTCACTTTCAGAGAACACGGTAAAGCAAAGACTTTTCCGTGCAAGAATAATTTTGAAAGAAGGTATGGATATGGCAAGAGAATTTGGCAAACACAGTTATAAACCCGAAAACATTTCGTTTATTATGAATGGAATGGTTGGAAAAAACCGTGAACCGCAGATTTATACTTCGCGTTCGCTTTGCAAAAACATTTTGCTCGCAGCTTACAGAAATCCCGCAACGGCAGAAGAATTGGCCATGGAGGTCGGTGTTGCGCTGCCGTATATGGAGGAAGAATTATCTTCTCTTACAGACGCCACATTGATGAAGAAAAGCGGTAACAAGTATGAAACCAATTTCTTCATTGTGAGCGCCGATGCGCAAGAAAAGATTTACGCCCATTTGCTTGGTATTGCCCCCGAACTTACCAAAGAAGTCATTGACACGATGGAGTATAATATTGAGTGGTCAAACAAAAACGCGCCCGATTGGCATGAGGGCTATCAAAATTATGAGGATATGAAATGGGCGCTTTTAATGATTGAAGCTGATAACGTTTATTTTGATACCCTTAAACCTTTTAATAAGAACGCGAAAGATGTACCCAATATTGGTCCTTGGGGACATACAATTCGCCCCAATGGTGGTGAATGGGATATTCTCGGTATGGAAATATATCACGGTGATGCACCGGATTTTGTAGGTCTTAGTGGTTGTGTATCAAATCCGAACGAAAAAGATTTGCCCGAGATCATGTTCCGCCAATTCCGATACAAATATTGCGGACTTGAAAAGCGTACACCACCTATGCTAACTTACGCAGATGGTCAAGCAATGGTTGCCGTTGCCGAGGGTAAGAGTGCAGATATCGATATGTCTATTCTAAATCGATTAGCATCCTACGGATATATCAAAAAAACCGATAACGGATATGTTCCTACGATTATGGTTATGCGTAAGGAAAAATCCCGCAAAATGCCCGGCGAGATATGGGAACATTTTGAATCGTTGCGCCGCAAAGCAATCGATATAGCCACACGACATTATTTGTTCTGCCGCGAACAGATCTATAAAGAGATCCCTGCGTTCTTGAAGGAAGATGAATTTCAGATTGAACACGCCTGCGCAAATATCTTTGCGATACGCGGTGCGGTATTGGAAGAGGCGATTAAACAAGGCTATTTAACCTTTGATAAGGATAACGACAAGCAAATGTTGGGGGCTTACTTGGTAATATAAATTTTAACGCCGAGAGTAATCGTTTGGTCGCTCTCGGCGCTTTCGTTATAGACCAATTCACAATTTTATGATATAATTTTATAAATCGACCTATCCGAACTGATTTTGATGCACTATAAGGGTGTAATCATGATTGCATCTCGAAAGGAAGGAGGAGCAAAACTTGGACGAGAATAAAATTATCCCGTATATTGAACCGATATTTCGTTTCTGTTGTAAGCGATTATCTAATCGTTACGATGCCGAGGATCTCGCGAGTGAGATCATTTGTCATATTCTTGATGGAATGACCAAATATGAAATCGAATCGTTTGATGCTTGGGTTTGGCGAATTGCTCATAACCGATATGCACGGTTTATCGATACCCGAAACAAAAATCAAATCGTGCTGTCGTGTGAAGATGAATTGTATGATATTGCCGACTATTCCGATGTTGATGAGGACAATACACAAGAGCAATATGAAATGGTATTTCGGTATTTACATACGTTATCTTCCGAGTACAGGAATATTTTTGTAGACTACTATATTGGAGAATTATCAGTCAGAAGTCTTGCTAAAAAATATTCACTCCCCGAAACCACAATTAAATGGCGACTTAACATTGGGCGCCAAAAAATCAGAGATAGGATAGGAGAAGATAAAATGGATAAGGTGTATCAGAGAATCAATTGGAATACCATGGTCTGCAATGGTAATGCAAACACGCATCAATATTTATCCACGCAAATTTCACGTGCTATCTGTCTTGCGGCATATGAGAAACCACTGACAGTAGAAGAAATCAGTATGAGTACGGGTGTTCCTACAATGTATATCGAAGACGAACTTCCTCGCCTTGAATACGGCGATGCTATCTGTAAGATTGGTAATAAATACGCAACTAATTTCATTATTTTCCGATTGAAAGACAGAAAGCAGATAGAGGATGTTTCCGCATCGGTAGTCAATATGCTTGCAGATAAATTTGAAGCAATCTTGAAAGAAGCGGAAGTTAAAATCAGTACTATTGATTTTTACGGCAACAAGTTTGGCATAGGCAGGCTTGGTTATATCATCGTTCCATATCTGCTTAGACGAAAAATCAGAAACATAAAAAACAACCGCTTAAAGTTGGAAAACGGTCCGTATCCTCCGAGAAAAGACGGTGGTTATGGTTGGTTTATCGTAGAGGAAACCGTAGATGAAACCGAAAACAGTGCAGAATATAATTCCGGTTGTAACGTAGCTATTGATGAAAACAATCCTTCGCCGCAAATATACTATTATTGGGTCAATAAGTATTTTGATTATAACGTTTATCATAATAACGGAACAAGATGGATGTGCAAAACAGGGGCTGCGCGAAATATCAAAAACGGAATGATATCTAAAGATGCTCTTACCGAAGAAGACGCTGCGCGCTTCGTTGAAAACAATTTGATCATACTATCCGATGGTAATTATTATCTTAATATTCCTTATTTTACGGAGACACAGTTCGCAAAATTTGCTTCGCTGTTTGATATGAACGATGAAAAGGTAAATGATCTTCTTGCCGAATGGATCAAAAGTGTCCGCAAAAACTTTGAGAACTTTGTGCCGAAGCACTTGCACGATCAAATCAATCAGTGGGTAAATTGTTATCTGTATCAGATTGTCGGATATGTTACCGATGAATTGATTCGTAGAGGTATTTTGGATAAGCCCGATTTTGAAAGGCCTTTAACGAACGGAGTGTTCTGTGTCGAAGGAAAAAGTATCAATCCCTAAATAAATTTACCACCGAGAGAAACCGTAATGGTCGCTCTCGGCGGTATTTTATACATTTCGAGATTTCAATTGACATTTTATTATTCCTTCAATAAATCTCCATTTCGGAGAAATAATAAAATATCTCTCTGTTGACTCTACTTTTGGTTTCGTGTATAATATAGTCACAAGCTCCGGATCTTGAATTTTTTCGAGAGGTGAAAAATATGTACGAATGTAAGATCGCAGAAAAATTGGTGGAGCTCCGCACTTCAAAGGGAGTAACGCAGGAGGACGTGGCTCAAAGTCTATCTATTTCAAATAAAACGGTTTCCAAATGGGAGAATGGTGCCTCAACGCCTGATCTTCCTATGGTTGTAGAACTCGCAAAATATTATGGTGTCACTACTGACACGCTTCTCGGACTTTCAGAGGACAAAAAGCAAAGCACGTCAGAAGAAATCCGCTCTTTGTTTGAAGGGCTTGACCGCCGCGAATCGGTGCTCAAAGCGTTTGAAACAATAAGATCTCTTGTTCCTACAATGTATGGAACCGTATCTAAATATTATGATGACGCTTATGGTGAAGAAAATGTTTTTCCGACAGGTACTTCACATGGATATCGTTCCGCAATTTCGCTCCATGAGTTCTTTGAGTTTACCACAAGCTCTGAAAACGTGAACTTAGCTGTGATGATGCTTAGAAATAAGGTTAATTTTGTATGGATGAGCGATAAGAATAAACAAAAAGAAATCGTTAAGATTTTTAAGTTTCTATCGAGCGAAGATGCACTTTCCGTTCTATATTTTGTCCATTCCACCGTTTGCTCTGAAAGTTTTACTGCTGATTATATTGCAAAGAATACGGGCGTGAAGGAAGAACGGGTTTCCGAGATTCTCGACGAATTCTGTTCTGTGGGAGATTGCCGTTGGGTAACTGCGCACCTTAGCGAAGGTGAGGTAAGAGTTTATGAGTGCTATGGAGACGGTATCGTTTTGTCCCTTATTTCCTTGGCATTTGAAAGAATGTGCGGCAGACAGTCCTATGAATACAACTTCAACGGAAGATGCAAAATGATCGGAGGTAAGTAAGATGAGTTTATCGGGAAATATCAGGAGATTGCGCCTTGAAAAGAATTTGACACAAGAGCAACTTGCCACAAAGCTTGGAGTATCCGCACAAGCGGTATCCAAATGGGAAACGAGCGAAACATATCCCGATGGCGCGCTTCTTATTCCTCTCGCTAATGAGCTTGAGGTATCTCTTGACGAGCTTTTCGGGAATGAATTAGTTACGATGGCAGATATTTCGTCAAAAATCGTGAAATTGATTCATGCAACAAAAGCAACTGAGCGATTCAATGTTGCGCGTGATATCGGTTGGCAGATCGAGCGCGGTTTGTTTAACTGCCGTATGGAGATTGAAAAGAAATACGATCCGAGTGAAATCAAGAATCAGAAAAACGCATCTTACATTCTTGACGATAACGGATTTACAATCGTATCCAACGGAAAAGAGCCTTTCTTCTCTGTATTTCCGCAGCCGGCAGAGGGATACGGGCATTTTCTGAATGATAAGGACGATCTTCAAAAAATCTTTGCAGCACTTTCTCATACCAGCACAATGACAGCTTTGATCTATTTGTATCATAAAAACGAGAATTATGTTTTTGAGAGCGCAGTTCTTGAAAGAGATTGCGAGATTGCAAATGATCAGATCAACGCGGTAATAGAGGATCTGTTGACGCTAAAGTTAATATGGAAACAGGAGCTTACAATTAATGGTGAAAGCCGCGTTCTGTATTATTCTCGACCCAGCCACAAATTGCTTGCCGTATTGTTGATGACAAGAGAAATTGGCTATAAGGGAGCATATAGTGTCCAATCACATATCAGAAATACGCCGTTTTTTAAGGAATAGTATACCGCCGGGAGTAACCGTAAATGGTTGCTCCCGGCGATGCTCTTTGATGCGATCTGGTGCATGGTGCTGTAATTACCGATATGCAGGTCGGTCTGTCCGGGTAATTCAACATATGTTTTCATTACAGTAGCCTGCCCTATCGCCATTTGTATAACAGTTCTGCCTTACTTAATGCTTCCTGTCATTTGCCGCTGTCGCCATAGTTGGACAGCACACGTGCCGACGGGTCGTTGACGTCACATCCGCGCCAGCTTTTGTTTGGCATCCAGAAGTCGGATATCATCTCCGACTGTCCGTGATAGTAGCGCTCAAATATCTCCCGGTACAAAAGCGATTCCTTGGTAAACGGCATGGCATGAGTATACTTGCTCCGTGCCTCCTCATAATCCTCGTCAGAGTAAAGCCCCTCGGCGTACTGCTTGAGGTAATCCACCATAGAGTGGCCAACCGCATCGGAAAACGCAGCCTTTTCACGGTATAGTATATCATGCGGCAGGTAGTCGCCTTCAAAAGCCCGGCGCAGCAGATATTTGCCCTTGCCGTATACATTCATTTTTTTGGCCGGATCGACCGAAAGCACATACCTCACAAAATCCAGGTCGCCGAACGGCACCCGAGCTTCGAGAGAGTTGGCTGAAATACATCTGTCGGCACGCAGTACATCGTACATGTGCAGCTCCCTCACGCGCTTTTCCGACTCACGCTGAAACTCCTCGGGCGACGGCGCAAAATCGGTATATTTGTACCCGAACAGCTCGTCTGATATTTCACCTGTAAGCAACACACGTATATCGGTGTTTTTACTGATCCAGCGGCAAAGCAGATACATTCCCATGCTGGCGCGCACGGTCGTAATATCATACGTCCCCAGCATGTGTATGACCTCGTCCAACGAATCAAGCACCTGCTCGCGCGTCATTATGACCTCGGTATGATCGCTTCCTATGTAATCGGCCACCTGACGCGCATATTTCAGATCAATGGCGTCTGACTCCATGCCAATGGCAAATGTACGTATAGGCTGCTCACTGCGCTTTGCCGCAATAGCGCAAACCAACGATGAATCCAAGCCGCCCGACAGCAAAAATCCCACCTTGGCATCTGCAACCAGGCGCTTGTCAACACCCGCTACCAGCTTGTCGTGAATGTTGCGGCAAACCGTGTCAATATCGTCATAACACACAGCATCGACATGCGCAATATCATTGTAACATATAAACTTTCCGCCCTTGTAATAATGCCCCGGAGGAAATGGCAGAACACGGCGGCAAAGCCCTGTCAGGTTTTTAGGCTCAGATGCGAAAACGATCACTCCCGCATCATCGTAGCCATAATACAGCGGGCGTATCCCTATGGGATCACGGGCGGCAATGTATTCGGCCGTGACTCCGTCATATATGATAAGCGCAAACTCGGCATCTAACATGGCGAACATATCCGTCCCGTACTCCCGGTACAGGGGCAGAAGAATTTCGCAGTCCGAACCGCTCCGGAAGCTGTATTTGTCCGCCAGCCGCTCGCGCAATGCGCGGTAGCCGTATATCTCGCCGTTGCAGACAACATAGCTTCCGTCAAGCTCAAACGGCTGCATTCCCTCGGGCGTCAGCCCCATGATAGCCAGTCGGTGAAACGCCAGCAGTCCGTGTCCCGTATCCACCACACGGCTGTCATCCGGGCCGCGGGAGGCGGTCGCCTCAAAGCCCTGCATAAAAGCCCTGACATCAGCACAGTAGTCACAGTAACCCATTATGGAACACATATAATAAATCCTCCGAACAACTCAGAAATAAATTTTGCGGCAAGCAACGTCAGCATCTGCCGTAAGCGATGCCGCTCATTCGACATCCTGAAGTGCGTCATAGCCTTCCTCGCCGGTACGCACCTTAACTACATTTTCAACGTCATAAACAAATATTTTTCCGTCACCTATGTGTCCCGTGTAAAGAACGCTCTTGGCAGTTTCAATTATACTGCGAACCGGAATTTTACTTACAACTATGTCAACCTGAATTTTGGGCAGCAGTGTAGGCTCAATTTCAACACCGCGGTAATATTCCGGCTTGCCCTTCTGTATACCGCACCCGAGAACATGTGACATGGTCATACCCGTAACGCCCAGCTCAACCATGGCCGCCTTGAGCGCTTCAAACCGAGCCTCTTTGCAGATAATTTCCACCTTGGTGAATTTCGGGGTACTGCCGTCATCAGATGTGCTGACAGTAACCTTTTTCACCGGAATAGCCTCGCTTTCCGGAACCTTGTCAACCGCAACGATCTCAGGCTCAGCCGCAACCGTATCCGGTAGCATGGAAAATCCGGCATATGCCGACAGAAGCCCGTGTTCGGAAACATCAAGTCCTTCCATCTCTTCCTCAGGCGAAACACGCAGACCTATCGTATGCTTAATAATAACAAACACCAGGGTGATTATCACTGTGACGTAAGCTGCTACCGAAAGCACTCCCAAAGACTGTACTCCGAGCAGATGCAGGCCGCCGCCGTAAAACAGTCCCTTTTCGGTCGTAACTCCGGTGGCGAACAGACCGGTAAATATCGTTCCCAATGCTCCGCAAACGCCGTGAACCGACACAGCCCCGACCGGGTCGTCAATCTTTACGACCTTGTCGAAAAATTCAACTGCGACAACTATAACTATGCCGAAAATAACTCCCATTATCGCCGCGCCGACGGGAGACACAGCATCGCACCCTGCCGTAATGCCTACAAGTCCGGCAAGCGCGGCATTGTATGTCATGGAAACGTCGGGCTTTTTGTAGCGTATCCAGGTAAATATCAGCGTCGTGCAGCATGCAAGTGCAGCAGCCAGGTTGGTATTGAAGAACACACGTCCCGCGGTCTCCATAAGCTCATCCGTGTCAAGTCCGACAGTGGAGGCACCGTTGAAGCCGAACCAGCAAAACCAAAGAATGAATACGCCGAGTGCCGCAAAGGTCAGGTTGTGCCCCAGAATAGCCCGCGGCTTGCCGTTTTTATCATATTTGCCGATACGCGGCCCGAGTATTTTGGCTCCGATCAGTGCGCACACACCGCCGAGCATGTGGACTGCCGTTGAACCGGCAAAATCATGGAAGCCCAGCTGTGACAGCCAGCCGCCGCCCCAGATCCAGTGTCCCGAAACGGGGTAGATAAACAGCGATATAGCGGCCGAATATATACAGTATGCGCTGAATTTTGTTCGTTCTGCCATGGCGCCGGACACGATCGTCGCAGAAGTCGCGCAGAACACGGTCTGGAATATTGCAAACGTCCAGAGCGGTACTCCGTCAGGAAGAATGTGCGAATAATCCTTCATGATCAGCGGGTCGAACCAGCCGAAAAGAGTGGTTCCGGCTCCGAACATAACTCCAAACCCCACAAGCCAGAAGCAGGGAGTACCGATGCAGAAGTCCATAAGGTTTTTCATAAGTATATTGCCTGTGTTTTTTGCCCGTGTAAAGCCTGCCTCGCACATTGAAAAGCCCGCCTGCATAAAGAACACGAGAGCGGTTCCGACAAGGACCCAAAGCGTGTTTACTGCACTGTATGTCATGGTAGAACAACCTCCCAAATTAAAATGATAGATACATCACACGCCGAACAGCAGTTTCTCATAAGTCGGGAACGGCCAGTATTTTTCGGCGGTAAACGTTTCGGCCTCGTCGCATACTACACGCAATTCGGCCATTTTCTGAAGTATAACGTCACGTATCATGTGAGACGCTTCGGTGATATCGCTAATAGTCTTGTATCTGATGATCTGCGACTCAAGCTCGCCGGTCGCGCGGTCGATCTCATCAACAAGTCCTGACAGCTTTGCGATCGCGGACTTTTCATACTGTCCTGCAACGCCCGGCACTGCGGAAGTCTTGGCCATCAGCGTGTCAGACAGCTCGCGCACATACGCTTCAACTGCCGGAATTATCTGACGGCGTGCCATATCTACCATAGTCATAGCCTCTATGTTGACGGTCTTACAATAGTTTTCCAGCGTGATCTCATAACGCGACTGTATCTCGGCAAGTGTGAATATCTTATGTGAGGTAAGCATATCCACATTTTTCTTCTCGAGTATTGCGGGCATGGCATCGGGCGTTGTACGCAGATTGAGCAGGCCGCGCTTTTCGGTAGCCTCCTTTATCCAGGCATCGTCGTAGCCATTGCCGTTGAAGATAATGCGCTTGTGCTGCTTGATCGTCTCCTTTATGAGATCGTGCAGTGCAGTCTCAAAGTCAGTAGCACCTTCAAGCCGGTCGGCGTAAACGCGGAGCGACTCTGCCACGGCAGCGTTAAGCATGATGTTGGCACAGGCAATACTGTTGGAGGAGCCGAGCATACGGAACTCAAACTTGTTGCCGGTAAATGCAAACGGAGATGTACGGTTGCGGTCGGTGGTATCACGTGTAAACTTAGGTAGCACATGTACGCCCAGCTTCATGACGGTTTTCTGCGTTCCGCTGTAGGCCTTGTCACTCTCAATCGCATCAAGCACCGCCGTCAGCTCGTCACCGAGGAACATGGACACAACTGCGGGCGGAGCCTCGTTCGCGCCAAGACGGTGATCGTTGCCGGCCGTTGCGACCGACAGACGAAGCAGATCCTGATAATCGTCAACCGCCTTGATAACGGCACACAAAAACAGCAAAAACTGTGCATTTTCATACGGCGTTTCACCCGGCTTCAGCAGGTTGACACCGGTATCGGTCGCCATGGACCAGTTGTTGTGCTTGCCAGAGCCGTTGACACCTGCAAACGGCTTTTCGTGCAACAGGCAGACCAGACCGTGACGGGCTGCCACCTTCTGCATGATCTCCATGGTCAGCTGGTTGTGGTCGGTGGCTATGTTTGTGGTGGTGTAAAT